>JBJSZP010000210.1:0-3099 GCA_046090365.1 Planctomycetia bacterium | reverse complement strand
GGGGGGGGGGGGGGGGGGGGGGGGGGGGGGGGGGGGGGGGGGGGGGGGGGGGGGGGGGGGGGGGGGGGGGGGGGGGGGGGGGGGGGGGGGGGGGGGGGGGGGGGGGGGGGGGGGGGGGTGTGGGGTGGGGGGGGGGGGGGGGTGGGGGGGGGGGGGGGGGGGTTTTGGGGGGGGGGGGGGGGCCCCCCCCCCCCCCCGGCGCGCTACCGCTGAGGCATGACAGGCGGAAGCCTGTCCCACATGATGCCAGGCGAGAAGCTCGCCCCACGCGCCTAGCCGGCGTCGGTGACTTCGACGGTCACGGGCACCGCGTTCACGCTGTTGGCGGGGCCGGCGCCGGCGCGGCCGATGGCTTGGATCGTCACGCTGCCGCGGCCAAGCAGCTCGGCCGGCACTTCGATCGAGCTCGTGCCCTGCTGCGTGCGGCCGAGCACGCGACCCATGGCGAAGATCACGACGCTCTCGAGCCCTGTGCCCGACACGCTCACGCGGACCGTGCCCGCGGGCTTCACGCGGCGCGGCTCGACGTCGAGCGACAGCGTGCGGCCGTTGTTGGCGAACGACACGGGCATGATCCATCGCCCCTGCGACTCGACCGGCGACGACTCGATCGCCACGACGCGAAACTCGTGATAGCCGTCGGCGAGCTGCGTGGTATCGACCGCGAGCCGCTCTCCCAGGCCGCACTGCGCGAGCCGCATGCCGTCGACGAACAGCTCGAAGCGGTCGGCCGAGCCGCCGCCGGGCACCGTCGCCCGCGGCTCGAATTCGACCGTTCCGGCGAGCGCGGCATGTGGCTCGACGGGCTGGGCGTCCGGGGCCATCACCGCCTCCACGACCGGGATCGAGGCCCACGGACGGCAGAGCGGGTCGCCCACCACGAGCAGCTGGTAGGGGGAACGCACCGACTGGTAGAAGGCCTCCGCAAGGCTCGCGCCGCGGGCGTAATGCACCTGGATCGACGCGTGGGGGAACTTCGCCTGGAGCGCGAACGGTTCGATCACGGTGCCGCTCGAGCCGGCGGCCCCGGCCCGGAGGAACGCCGAGAGCGGTGTCTGCCCGGCCGACGGCGTGAAGATGCCGCCGAAGCTCGTGAGGTTTTCGCAGATCGCGCCGGGCACGACGGCGCAGCCGCTGCCTGGCCAGTCGAAATCGGCGGCGCCGGTCATCAGCCCCGCGACGTCGCGCTTGCCGGTCGGGAGCGTGCCCTTCACGATCGCCGCCTTCACGCCGAGCTTTTCGAGCGCGGCCACCGTGCCGGGAAACACGCTGCTGCGGGTCGTGGTGCGGACGTCCGAATTGGTGACGAAGTAGATCGTGCCCGGAGGCCGGGTGCCGTCGGCCGCCGCGGCCGACCTCAGGTAGCGGACGATCTCGGGCAGGGTGTTGCCGCGGCCGTCGGTCACGCCGAGCACCGCCGAGAGGAGATACCGCGACCCGCCGGCCTCGATCAGTTCGCCGAGCGGTCCCCAGCCATACCAGCCGCGAAAGCCGACGGTGGCGGCGGGCACGCCGTCGGGGCCCACGGGCCGCCAGAATCGGTTGCTCGCCGGATCGAGGTACTCCGGGCTCCCGGCCTGCACGGCCGCATAGAGCATCGTCATCCCGGTCAGCGATCCCGACGGAAACTTGTCACGGCCCGCGAGCTCGCGCGGCAGTTCCTCCATGAAGTCGATGCGCCAGGGAAAGTCGGTCGAGTAGACGACGTAGTCGATCTGTGGCGAGAGCTTCCGCGAATCGATCGCCTGCAGGATCGGCCGGAGAATCTCCGTGCGAAAGGTCGAGATCGTGACCGCCTCCCGGCTCCCCTGCCAGGGCAGCATCAGCACGTTGATCGGCGGGATGCCGCGCAGGGCCGCGTAGGCGTTGGCGACGGCGAGGCTACCGGCGCTCGTCGCATTGACGACGAGAAACACGTTTTCCGGACCGCCGCCAGCGCGAGCGGCGGTGCCGCAGGCGAGGGCGAGGACAATCGCGACGACCGACACGAGCCTGCGTTGCATCGACGATCCGTCCACCAGTGCGGCCGCTCCTTTCACCATCGATCTGGTTGTACGACATTCCCGTTCCCGGTGAAACCGGTAGACTTGCCGCCATGCAAGTGCGCCCCGACACCGTCCGTCGCGTGGCCCCCTGGGCGGCCTGCCTGTGGGCGATGGCCGCCGTCACGGCCATCGCCGACGAGCCGCCGCGGTTCTCCGGGATCCGCGCGTTCAAGCATCTCGAGGCGATCGCGGCGCTCGGGCCGCGGCCCAGCGGCTCGCCCGGCATGGCCCGGCAGCGCGAGCTCGTCATCGCGCACTTCCAGGCCGCCGGGGGCCGGGTCACCCGCCAGCCGTTCCAGATCCGCGACCGGCGCACGGGCCAGCCGGTGGCGATGGAAAACCTGATCGTAGAGTGGCATCCCGACCGCACCGACCGCGTGCTCCTGGGAGCCCACTACGACACGCGGCCGTTCCCGGACCGCGACCCGGTCGATCCCCGCGGCGTGTTCATCGGCGTCAACGACGGCGGCAGCGGCGTCGCCGCGCTCATGGAGCTTTCCGCGGCGGTGCGGGCGCTCGACGGACCGGTGGGCGTCGACTTCGTCCTCTTCGACGCCGAGGAATACGTCGTCGCCCCGCGCGATCCTTACTGCCTGGGATCGAACTTCTTCGCCCGTCAATACGCCGCCGCCCGGCAGGCCGGCACGCTGCCCTACCAGTACCGCTGCGGCGTGATCCTCGACATGGTGGCCGACCGCAACCTCGAGATCTTCCAGGAGCAGCAGAGCGCGACGTGGCCCGACACGCAGCCGGTCGTCGAGGCACTGTGGGGCACAGCAGCCCGGATGGGCGTGCGGGAGTTCGTGCCCCGCCCGAAGTACACGATCGAAGACGACCACGTGCCGCTGCGGATGATCGGCCGGATCCCCACGTGCGACGTCATCGATTTCGACTACCCCCAGTGGCACACGACGCACGACACGCTCGAGCACTGCTCGGCGGAGTCGCTCGAGGCGGTCGGCTCGGTGGTGCTCGAGTGGCTGCGCGGCCTCGAGTGAGGGTCGGCATGGCGTCGGCATCCCCTCCTCCGGTCCGGCTCGTCGTGCCCGACCTC
>JBJSZP010000209.1:0-15634 GCA_046090365.1 Planctomycetia bacterium | reverse complement strand
GCGCCTCCACGAGCGAGGCCGTGGCGGCGGTCAAGGAAATCTCCGTCACGAGCCAGGAGCTCGTGCGCACGATGACCGAAGTCAACGACATGGCGGCCCACACCGGCGCGATGGCCGCCGAAGGGCGGGGCAATCTCTCCGGGATGGACTCGACGATGCGGCAGCTCGCCGAGAGCACGTCGTCGTTCGGCGCCAAGCTGGCGACGATCAGCGAACGGGCGGCCAACATCAATCTCGCCGTGACCACGATCACCAAGGTGGCCGATCAGACCAATCTGCTCTCGATCAACGCGGCCATCGAGGCGGAAAAGGCGGGCGAATACGGGCTCGGCTTTCTCGTCGTGGCCCGGGAGATCCGCCGCCTCGCCGATCAGACGGCCGTGGCCTCGCTCGACATCGAGCGGATGGTCAAGGAGATGCAATACGCCGTATCGGCGGGCGTGATGGAAATGGACAAGTTCTCCGAGCAGGTTCGCGGCGGCGTGCGGGAGATCGGCGACATCTCGGGCAAGCTCGGGGATATCATCGAGGCGGTACAGGGAATCTCCGGCCGGTTCGGCCAGGTGACGGAGGGCATGCGGGCGCAGTCGCAGGGGGCGGATCAGATTCGCGAGGCGATGGTCCGCCTCGCCGAGGGCGCGTCGCGCACGGCCGCCTCGCTCGACGACTTCAACAATGCCACGACCCACCTCCGCGAGGCCGTCGGCGACCTCAAGGAGGAGGTTTCCCGATTCACGATCTGACGCGCGGGCCGCCGCCCATGCAAATCCTCACCTTCACCGTCGCCGGCCAGCCGTATGCGATCCCTTCGCGGACCGTGCTCGAAGTGTTGCCGCTGGTGCCCGTGCGGCCGATCCCGCTGCTGCCGCCCTATGTGCCCGGCGTGTTCACCTATCGCGGCCACCTCGTGCCGCTCGTCGATCTGGCCCGCCGGTTCGAGGCGCCGACGGCGGAGCCGGCCGGCCGACGGCGGCTCAGCACGCGCGTGATCGTCGTCGAATTCATGCCGCCTGCGCAGCCGGGCGGCGAGCAGCCAACCGAGCCGGCGGCACGACCAGTGCGGCTCGGACTCGTGGCCGACAACGTCGTGTCGGTCCAGACAGCGTCCGCCGACACGACGATCCACGCGCCTGGCGGGCAGACGCCCTTCCTCGGCAAACTGGTCCGACTCGGCGGCAGCACCGTCCAGATGGTGGTCGTCGACCACCTCCTCCCGCACAGCCTGCTGGCCGGCCTCGGCGGGGCAGCCGGAGCGGCCGCACCATGACGCGTACGACGGCCCGTGATCCCGCCGCGATTCCCGCCGCCGAAGATCTGCTCACCCGCTGGATCGGACTCGATCCCGACACCATCGGCTCGGCTTCGATCGCACGGGCCGTGCGGACACGCATGGAAGCGCTGGGCGTGAGCGATCCGGCGATGGCTGTCGAGCGGGCCGGGAGCGATGTCGCGGAGCGCGACCGGCTCGTCGAAGAGGTGGTGGTCGGCGAGAGCTGGTTCTTCCGCGATCCGCAGGTGTTCACCTTCGTCACCCGGTTCGCAAGCACTCTGGCGTCCCTCCCTGGCCGGGCGCCGATCCGCATTCTCAGCGTCCCCTGTGCCGGAGGAGAGGAGCCCTCCTCGCTCGCAATCGCTCTGCTGGAAGCCGGCCTCACCCCCGACCAGTTCACGATCGACGCGATCGACGTCAGCCATGCCGCGCTCGAACGGGCCCGGCTGGGGCGATACTCGGCGAACGCATTTCGGAATGCCGACTGCTCGTTCCGCGAGCGGTGGTTCCGGCGTGAAGGCCAGGCATCGGTGCTGGACGAGGCGGTTCGTCGGCAGGTGCGATTCGCCTGGGGAAACCTGCTCGACAGTGCGTTCGTCGCCGAGACGCTCGACGCAGGCCGGGGTCCCTACGACATCGTCTTCTGCCGCAACCTGCTGATCTACCTGACGACCGACGCCCGGACGCGGGTCGAGGCGGTGCTCGACCGGTTGATCGCACCGGATGGCCTGCTCGTGCTCGGCGCCGCCGAGCCGCCGATCCTGAAAGGCGACTGGATTCCCGCCGGCGGCAGTTCCATCTTCGCGTTGCGGCGCGGCATCCGCGCGCCGTCGGTCCGTCCTCCGACGCCGCTCCAGCGGCCCCTCCCACAACAGGCCGCACGCGTTCAGCCGACGCAGCGTGTCGAGGCGCCGGCGGCCGTCACAAAGCCCGCGGCCGCCGTGCGTCCACTCGACGACGTGCTGCGCGAGGCTGGTGCGCTTGCCAACGCCCGCCGCATCGCCGATGCCCTCGCCCTCTGCGAAGCCCACGCCCGCGAGGCCGGGCCGGCACCGACGCTGTTCTTCATGATGGGCATGCTGCACCAGTCGGCCGGCGATCTCGACCGTGCCGAGGGCTGCTTCCACAAGACGCTCTACCTCGACGCCGCCCACGACGAAGCCCTGCTCGCCCTGGCCCTGCTGGCTGCCCAGCGCGGCGACTCGGCCATGGCCGACAAGTACCGGCAGTCGGCGGCCCGCATCCTCGCACGGAAGGCCGCGCCATGAGCACCACGAATCCGCCGGAAGAAGAGATCGTCAGAGCTCCCATGGAGGAGTGCTGGCGCAAGATCGGGGTCACCGGCGATCGGAGCTGCCCGGAACTCGAGACCTACGTCCACTGCCGAAACTGCCCGGTGCTCGCCGAGGCGGCCCGCACGTTTTTCGACCGGGAGGCTCCCGAAGGCTATCTCGAGGCGTGGAGCCGGATTCTCGAAGAGCCCGAGGTGGCGGCCGACCCCGATGCACTGAGCGTGCTCGTGTTCCGCGTCGGCCGCGAATGGATGGCGTTGCCCACGGTGGCCCTCGTCGAGATCACCACGATCCGCCCCCTGCATCGGGTGCCGCATCGGACGGCCGGCACGCTCGAGGGCTTGGTGAACATTCGCGGCCAGCTGCAGCTCTGCGTGTCGCTGCACGCGCTCTTGAGCCTCGAGGAGAAGCCCCCATCCATGCAGGCGGATGCCGAGGCCCCGTCCGCCGCGCGGCTGCTCGTGGTGGAACGCGCAGACGGATCGGCGGGCCGCTGGGTGTTCGGTGTCGACGAGGTGGCGGGCGTCCAGCGGGTCGTGCGCTCGGCGCTACGGGCGGTCCCGTCGACCGTGAGCCAGTCCAACGCCCGCGTGTGCCAGGCGCTGTTCGACTGGCAGGAGCGCACCGTCGGGCTGCTCGACGACAGCCGACTGCTCGACGGACTCGCCGAGCTGATCGCCCGATGATGGGAAGGAGGACGACGTGGCGGACGACCTGAGCGGATTTTCGATGCTGGAGCTGTTTCGGCTGGAGGCCGAAAGCCAGACGGCCATCCTCTCCGCGGGCGTGCTCGCCGTGGAGGAACTCGAGCGGTCGCCTGAAACGATCGAGGCGATGATGCGCGCGGCGCATTCGCTCAAGGGCGCCGCACGCATCGTGGGCCTCGATCCGGCGGTGCGCGTGGCGCACGCGATGGAGGACTGCTTCGTGGCGGCCGGCAAGGGGCGGTTTCACGTGCGCCCGGACCATGTCGACCTGCTCCTGGCGAGCGTCGACTTCCTGTCGTCGATTGCGAAGGCAGACGACGCCCTCGCGCCGGAGAGCCGCTGGGCCGCCACCGCCGATGCCCTCGTCAACGAACTCACTGCGTTGCTCATCGCCCCCGCGCCCGCCCCGGCCCCGCCGGCGCCAGCCGCGGCGATCGTGCCACCGAGCGCCGCGCCGGGAAGCCCGCCGGCGGCCGCGTTGCCGACCCCCGCCGCGACGACGCCAGCGCCCGCTCCCCTGCCCGCTCCCCCGCCGCAGGAAGAGCCGCCGACGAATCCTCCGTCACAGCCGGCCACCGCCAAGTCGATCGAGTCCACAGATCGCGTCGTCCGCGTCTCGGCCGACAGCCTGACCCGGCTCGTCGGCCTCGCAGGCGAGTCGCTCGTGGAGACGCGGCAGTTGCGTCCCTTTGTCGACTCGCTGCTCACGCTTCGCGCCGCGCAGGTCGATCTCTGCGACACGATCGCCGGAGTGGAGGAACGCTTCCAGGCCGACGACGCCCATGTGCCTGCGCCGCTGCTCGGCATGCTGGCCCGCGTCCGAGAACGGGCGGATGCCAGCCTCGCCAGCCTCATGAAGCAGGTGGACGACTTCGAGAGCTTCGCCCGGCGCAACGAGGACCTCTCGAACCGCCTCCATCACGAGGTGATCGTCAGCCGGATGCGTCCGCTGGCCGACGGCATCCGCGGCTTCCCCAGGCTCGTTCGCGACGTGGCCAGGACGCTCGGCAAGCAGGTGCGATTCGAGGTGCGTGGCGAGCAGACGGGCGTCGACCGCGACATCCTCGACAAGCTCGAGGCCCCGCTGTCGCACCTGATCCGCAACGCGCTCGACCACGGCCTCGAGACGCCGCCCGAACGGGAGGCGGCCGGCAAGCCCCCCATCGGCACGATCCGCCTCGAGGCCCGCCATCGCGCCGGCATGCTCCACATCACGCTCACCGACGACGGCCGCGGCATCGACGTGGAGAAACTCCGCGCGAAGGCGGTGGCCCGGGGGCTCGTCGCATCGCAGGTGGCCGGCCAGCTGTCGGAACTCGAGCTGCTCGAATTCCTGTTCCTGCCGGGATTCTCCACGAAGGATCAGGTGACGGAGATCTCGGGCCGCGGCGTCGGCCTCGACGTGGTGCAGAGCATGGTGAAGGGCGTGGGCGGCACCGTCCGCGTGGCCACGCAGGTCGGTCGCCAGACCGTGTTCACACTTCAGCTGCCGATCACGATGTCGGTGATCCGCGCGCTCCTCGTCGACATCGGCGGCGAGCCCTACGCCTTCCCGCTGACCCGGATCGACACGATCCTCCACTGCAGCCACGCCGACGTGCGCACCGTGGAGGGCCGGCAGTACTTCGACCGCGACGGTGTCTCGATCGGCCTCGTGATCGCCGCGCAGATCCTGGAGATGCCCGAACGCGGCCAGCCCGCCGACCCGATGCCCGTCGTGGTGATCAGCGATCGCGGGCAGCAGTTCGGCATGATCGTCGACGCTTTCCTCGGCGAGCGCGATCTCGAGGTGCGGCCCCTCGACCGCCGGCTGGGGAAGGTGCCCGACATCAACAGTGCCTCGCTCCTCGAGAACGGCAACCCCGTGCTGATCGTCGACGTCGAGGACCTCGTGCGGTCGATCGACAACGTGCTCATGGGGCGGCGGCTCTCGCGGGTGGAGTTCGAGAAGCTGGCCGAGCAGTCGCGGCACCGGAAGCGGATCCTCGTCGTCGACGACTCGATCACCGTCCGCGAACTCGAGCGGCAGCTCCTCCAGGCCCGCGGCTTCGCCGTCGATGTGGCGGTGGACGGCATGGACGGCTGGAATGCGATCCGCAGTGCCCGCTACGATCTCGTGGTCACCGACGTCGACATGCCGCGAATGGACGGCATCGGCCTCGTGACGCTCATCAAGAACGACCCGGCCCGGAAGGACATCCCGGTGGTGATCGTGTCGTACAAGGACCGCGAGGAGGACCGGCTCCGCGGGCTCGACGCGGGCGCCAACCGCTACCTGACGAAGAGCAGTTTCCACGACGAGACGTTCGTGCATACGATCATCGACCTGGTGGGGGAGCCCTCCGCATGAGACGAAAGCCTTGAGCCGGCTGTCATGAGAATCGGGATCGTCAACGACGTGCGGGCCGCCTGCGAGGCGCTGCGGCGCGTCGTCGACAGCCTGCCCGACCACGAGATCGCCTGGATGGCGGCCGACGGCGTCGAGGCGGTGGCGATGGCCAAGCGCGACCGCCCCGACCTGATCCTCATGGACCTGATCATGCCGCACCTCGACGGCGTGCAGGCGACGCGGCAGATCATGGCCTCGGCCCCGTGCGCGATCCTCGTGGTGACGGCCACGGTGAGCGGCAACATCTCGCTCGTCTACGACGCGATGGGCTACGGTGCGCTCGACGCGGTCGACACGCCGATGCTCGGCCCCGCCGGCGAGGTGAGCGGCGCGGGCGCCCTCGCCGAGAAGATCGGCGTGATCGCCAAGATCGTGGGCGCCACGGAGGCCCGGCGGCCGGCCCGCCCCGCGGCCACGGCGGAACCCCCGAAGCTCGTGCTCGTGGGCGCCTCGACGGGCGGCCCCAAGGCACTCTCCGACCTGCTCCTCCCGCTGCCGCACGACTGGAACGTGGCGGTGCTCGTCGTGCAGCACGTCGACGTCGCCTTCTCCCAGGGGCTGGCGAAGTGGCTCGGCGACCGCACGGGCCGCCCCGTGCGCGTGGCGGAGCACGGCCAGCAGCCCGCGGCGGGCGACGTGCTCCTCGCCGGCACCAACGACCACCTCGTGCTCTCGCGGACGCGCACGCTGGAATACCGCGAGGAGCCCCGCGAGGTGTTTTTCCGCCCGAGCGTCGACGTGTTCTTCGACACGGTCGCCGACCACTGGCCGCGTCCGGGCGTCGCCCTCTTGCTCACAGGCATGGGCAAGGACGGCGCCAAGGGACTCCTCAAGCTCCGCTCCCGCGGCTGGCACACGGCAGCCCAAGACCAGGCCTCGAGCGTCGTGTGGAGCATGCCGAAGGCGGGCATCGACCTGGGCGCCGCCAGCGAGGTGCTCTCCATCGAGCAGATGGCGAAGTCGCTCATCGCCCGCCTCGCGTAGGACAGGCTTCAGCCTGTCACGTGTACGCGCCGGCTTCGGGCTCCCCGTATCCCGTCGCCGGACGTTCGGCGCGTTGATCGCGCGCCGGCTCGTGACTGCCCACGCCCCCTCGCTTGACGTTCGCCTCAGCCCTCCAGGCTTCGGCTCTCTGCGTGTCCGCTTCGCTTTCGCCATCCATGGCTGCGCTCGCTCCCACAGCCCGCTCAAGGGCATGGGCACCCCCGAGCCTCCTCAACTGCCAATCGGGGAGGATCGGGGTTGTCCCCTACCATTGAGACGGCGTATGTGACCAGCGGAGCCATGGATGGCGTAGCGCAGGCACATCCGAGCGAGCGGAGCCCAGGATGGGCGCAGTGAGCGTCCGGCGAGATAGTAGGGGCGACCCCCGAGCCGGCTTGGGCGAGTTCGCATCCGGAATTGTGCAGCAGCAACGTGGACACCGCCCCGCGTCACGCCTCTTCGCGGAGCATCGGGGGCGGCTCGTCGAGTTCCTCGAGCTCCGGCGGCAATTGCAGTTGCCGCATCGTCTCGTCGGTCTTGCGCATCCCCTCGGCCACCTCGTCCACCCGCTGGGCGATGTCGGTGACGTCGCGCTTCGCCACGGAGCCCTCCGCCAGGGCCGCGATCTTCGCCTCGAGCCGCTCGATCTCGGCCGCCACGAGGTCGAGCTTGCGATGGGCCTCCTCGATGTTGCCGAGCCGCTCGCGGCTGGTCTTGAGGTGGTCCTCGAGCGCCGCCCGCATGGGCCCCGCGTCGGGGGTGTCGTCTGCCAGTTTGGCGAGCCGCCGCTCGAGGTCGGCGATCTGGGTGCGGATCGCGCCGTCGTCGGTGCGGTCGAGGAAGTCGGAGAGTGTCGAGGCGCCCCAGATCATCCGCAGGTAGCCCCACAGGAGCCGGTCGAGCGATTCGAGGGTGCCCGTGTCGGGGCCGGCGGCATCGGGGCCGCGGATGCTCCCTGCCAACTCCACGAGCTTCAGGCAGTGGTCGCGCAGTTGGTCAAATCGCGCCAAGAGTTTCGGCGGCAACTTCTTCCGGATCCGATCGTAGGCCTCGCGAGCGCCCGCCGTCTCGGCTGCCCGGCGGGTCTTCGCGTCCTGCGCCTCCACGGCGCTGCGAAACCGCGCGTTCCCCAGCATGCTCGCGAGGTAGTAGATCTCTGCGGCGAGCACGAGCGGCAGGACGATGCCGGGAAAGCCGCTGATGAAGGCCGCCGCCACGCCGCCGCCGAAGAACAGGAGGTTCCACTTCGTGGCGAAAGCGGTCGTCAGGTAGGCACCAAGTCGCTTGAACACTACAGGCGCGCTCCGTCGATGCGCTTCGCGGCGGCCTCGACCTGCTCGATCCGGGCATGGAGGGCGTTGACCTGCTCGTGAAACCAGGGCTGCGACTGCGTCTCGCGGGCCGGCGCCGACGCGGCGGGCATCCGCACCTCCTCGGCGATCCGGCCCGGCGTCGTCGCCATCACAAACACGCGATCGCCGAGATACACCGCCTCCTCCACCGAGTGCGTGACGAACAGCACCGTCGCCTGCACGTCGCGCCACAGCTTCACGAGCAGATCCTGCATGTCGAGCCGCGTGGCCGGGTCGAGGGCCCCGAACGGCTCGTCCATGAGGATCACCCGCGGCCGGAGGATCAGCGTGCGGGCGATCGCCACCCGCTGCCGCATGCCGCCGGAGAGTTCGTGCGGATACTTCGTGGCGTCGCGGCGCGGGTCGAGGCCCACCTTCGCGATCCACTCGAGGCCTTCCGCCTCGCGCTCGCGCCGCGGCACGCCCCGGCACTCGAGCCCGAACACCACGTTGTCGAGCACCGTGCGGTTGTCGAAGCTCGTGTAATCCTGGAACACCATCCCCCGGTCGGCGCCCGGCCCGAGCACGGGCTGGCCGAGCACCTTCACCGTGCCGCTCGTGGGCGGGTGCTGCGGCTCGAGGCCGGCCACGAGCCGGAGCACCGTGCTCTTGCCGCAGCCAGACGGACCCAAAAACGACGAGATCTCGCCGTGGTCGACGACGTCGGGGATCGTGAAGCTCACGTCGGAGATCGCGACATACTCCCGTGGCGTGCCCTGGCCGTAGATCTTCGTCACGTTCCGAAACTCGACAGCCGCCGGGCGGGCGTCAGGAGGCGTCGTTGCGGCCGGCGTCGCGTCGCTCATGCGGCTGCCTCCGCCTGCCTGCCCACGCCGTGGAGGATGCGCCGAAGGAACCGCGGGAGAAATCCGCGGCCACCGTAGCGGTGCGGAAACAGGTCGCACTGCAGCCACCACAACAGCCTGTCGATCGCGTAGGCCACGAGCGGGATCACCACCAGCACGATCAGGATCGGCTCCCGCTCCCCGCGCCGCTGCGACACATTGATCAGGTCGCCGAGGCCGCCGGTATCGCCGCCGAGTTTCACCACCTCCGCGAGCATCACGTAGCCGAAGGCGATCCCGAACAGCAGCCGCAGCGAGTTGAAGATCGCGGGCGCCGCGAGCGGCGTGAGCACCTTGAGGATGATCTGTAGCCGCGACGCGCCGAGCGTGCGGGCGGTGTCGACGTAGCGCTCCGGCACCTCGAGCACCGCGGCGGCCGTATCGCTCACCACGAAGGCCACGCTTGCGATGAACAGGAACATCACCTTCTGGAATTCACCGATCCCGAAGAAGAAGAACGTGAGCGGGATGAGCGCCGCCACGGGGATGTTGCGGCCGAAGATCGTGAGCGGGGCCACGAACGACCGCACCGCCGGGAAGCAGGCGGCCAACACGCCGAGCGGCACGCCGATGATGGCCGAGAGCCCGAAGCCGAGGCACACCCGCCCGAGCGTGACGAGCGTGTTGGCGGCCAGCCGCCGCTCGCCGAACACGGCCGGCACCTTGGCCACCGTCTCGGCGGGGCTCGGCAGCATCGCAGGGCTGATGAACCGGCTCTCGGGCTCGCCGGCCGTGGCCAGGAACCACAGCGCGAGCACGCCGGCGATCGCCGTCACGCCCCAGAACAGGCCGGCGGCGGTGGTGGCCTGGCCCCGCAGCGGCCGGGCCGGCGCCGCCGGGGCCGGCGACGGCGTAGGTGCCGGTGCGGTGCTCATTCCTTTTCCGCGGCGTAGACCTTGATCTCCACGCGGCGATTCCGCGCGTGGTCATCGGGATGGTAGTCGTCGGCGGGCCGGTCCCAGCCGAGGCCGTCGACGGCGAACCGGTTGTCGTCGAACTTGAACTTCTCCACGAGCGCGTCCTTCACGGATCGGGCCCGCTCGAGCGACAGCTCCCGCACCATCGCGGCGGGCACGGCCCCTCGCATCGAGCCGTCGGTATGCCCCTCGACCACGATTCTGGCGTTGCCGAACTGCTTGGCGAGCGCCCCGACCTCATCCAGCGTGAGGTCGACGAGGGCGTCGTACGGCTCCTCCACGTCCCTGCCGTCGATCCGCCGGATCACCTTCTTGCGCACGTCGGCGCTGTTGGGGAAAAAGTGGATCACGATCGTGTTGGTGAGGATCTCCTCGTTCTCTGCGCGGATCTGCTGGACTGTCTTCGGCGGCAGCGCGAGGGCGTATTCATCCTTCGAGTTGGCATACTTCGGCTCGAGACCGAGTTTCTGGATCACCGAGAAGTCCATCACCTGGTCGAACGGCACGGGGTTGCTCGAGATCGCCCCGATCCGACGGTAGAGCATGTAGGCCTGCTTCCAGATCCGCTCGAAGTTGGCCGGGTTGTTGCGGTTGAGAAAGAACTGGTAGTTCTCCGCCCAGTTCGTCGAATGGGCGTCGCCGAGCATCGAGAGGGCGTCGGCGGCGGGGATCGCGTAGCCGTCGGCCATGAGTTGCGCCACTTCCTTGCGGGCCGTCTCCGACTTGAGCTCGGCCATCGCATCGAAGATCCCGCGGGCGATCCCCTCGATCTTGTCGGGGTGATCCTTGGCGAAGTCGGCCCGGGCGAACCACACGTCGGCGATCAGCCGGTTGGCCGTCTGGGTGGTGACGAGCATCCGGTTACCCTTCGCGTTGGCGAGGTTGTAGATGTCGGGCGCCCACGACACGCAGCCGGCGAGGCTCTTGTCGCGGTTGAACGCGGCGGCCGCCTCGAAGGCGGTGGTCACGTAGACCATGTCCACGTCGGCCGGCTGGAGGCCACCGGCGACGAGCATGTTGAGGGCGAAGAACTGGCTCGGTGAGTTCTGGGCCATCACGAGCTTCTTGCCGGCGAGGTCCTTGACCGTCTTGATCCCCTCGCGGACGACGATGCCGTCGCCGCCGTTGGAGAAATCGACCTGCTGGTAGACGCGCGGCATGATCCGCGAATCCTTGGCGAAGCTGTCGACGAACAAGGGCAGCATGTCGAGCGTCGCCCAGCCGATGTGCACTTCGCCCGCGGCGTAGGCGTCGCGCATCTGCACGGGGTCGTCGATGAGCACGAGCTCCACCTTGAAGGGCTTGCCGCCTGGCGCCTGCCAGACCTTGCCCGGCTTGAAGCCGTTGTTGGCCCGGATGATCGGGCTCCAGCCGGCCCACACGTTGAGAGCGAACCGCACCGTGTCGTTCTCGAGCGGCTTGTAGGCGCTCACGCCCTTCACGGGCGGCAGCCGTTCGACCGGCTTGAAGGTGTATTCCTTCACCGTCGTGGGCACGGCCGCGTCGGGGGCCTCCGTGAGCCCTTCGAGCGTGAGCGTCTTGTCGGGCAAGGGGCTTCCCCCGGCCCCGCCACCCGCGACCGGCCGCTGTGGCTGCCCGGCGGGACGGCCGAACCCGAACTGTTCGAGCATCCCCGCCCGCCAGGCCGCGAGGCCCACGAGCCCGAGGATGACGGCCCAGACCGCGAGCCAATACGGTGCCTTCGGTTGCCCTGCCATGGGAGACTCCTGGAGTGTGGTGTGACCGCCGTTCTCAGCCGCGGAACTTCGTCATCGGGCGCGACTTGCCCGCGAGGTGCATCGTGTTCATCAGGTCATAGGCCGTCACCTCGCAGAGCAGGTGCGTCACCTTCTCGTGCGCCTCGGGCGACAGGAGCGCCTCGACCTCCTTCATGAGCTTCACGACCCGCTGCTCCTGGGCCTCGAGCTCCTTCGCGTCGACGCGGCCGTCGGCCACGACGTCGAGGAACGAATCGAGCTTGCGTGCATATTCGGTGAGCAGTTCGGAATCGCTGGCAGCATCGAACCACGGGGTCTTGGACTTCGGCATCGGTCGGCTCCTTTGGGGTCGGGAATCAGAATCGTGTCGGTGTCGGAAGCTCGGGATTTCGGCGCGGCCCGTCAGCCGCGAACCACCTCGCGGATCGCGGCGAGCCGCTCCTGGAGGTGGGCCCGGCCGCCGGGCTTCGACACCTGCTCCTTCCAGCGGTCGGGCAGGAATCGCTTCTCGGTGCATTCGAGCACGGCGGCGATCTCCTGCATCTCCTTCTCGAGCCCCTGGGCGCTCGGCATGAAGTCGTCGATCGCAGCCCGGAGATCCTCGGCCGAAACCGTCTCGGGAGCGGGCTGGCCGGCATCGGCGGCCCGCTCGAGGCCCTTGCGGCGGGCGGCCAGCACGATGCTCTCGATGTCGGCGCCGGAGAGCCCGAGCGCGAGGTCGACCGGGCCCGGCAGGCCCGGCGCGAGCTTCACACGGCACTTCCGCGCCATGGCCGTGAACATGGCGTCGATCTCCGCCTGGTCGTGCGGATAGAAGAGCGGGATGTGCACCTCCGCCCTGCCCTGCCGCTTGAGGTCGATCGGCAGCATGTCGGGGCGGCTCGTGAGCAGCATCCACACGATCTTGCCGCGGTAGCGCGTGTCGCCCATCTGCCGGGCGATCATGGAGAACACGCGGGCCTGGGTGCCGGAGTCTCCCCCCTGCTCGCGGTTGCCGAGGGCGGCGTCGGCCTCGTCGATGATCACGACGACGGGCCCGAGGCTCCGGAGCACGTCGAGGGCGTGCTCGAGGTTGGCCTCCGTCTCGCCCACGTACTTCGAGCGGAAGTTCTTGAGCACGGCGCACGGGATGCCGACGCTCCCGGCATAGCACTCGGCGATGAAACTCTTGCCGGTGCCCACCGGCCCACAGATGAGATACCCCATCGGGGCGCTCTCGAACTGCCCGCGCTTGATCGCCCGGGCGTCGGCCTCGAGCCGCTTCTTCGCTTCGGCGTGGCCGGCCACGGCATCGAGCGTGAGCCGAGGCTGGATGAACTCCACGAGCCCCTGGCACGACCGCTCGATGAGATCCTTTTTCATCAAGGCGAACTCGGGTCCGTCGGGGGCCGTGCCCTCGCGGGCTGCCATCGTGATCACCGCCCGGAGGCTCTCGAGCGAGAGGCCCCCGGAGAGCGCCGCCGTCCGCTTCACGGCGTCGGTCTGGGCGGCCGGAAGCCCCGCGGCGGCGGCCACGGCCAGGGCGAACCGCTCCCGCTCGGGCCCATCGGGGAGCGGCACGTCGATCGTCGTCACCGCGGGGCTCTGCACGAGCCGCGGATGGATCTCGGCCATCGAGTCGGTGACGAGCACGATCGCGACGTTCACGCGGCGGAGGAGGGGGTTCGTTGCCCAGGCGAGAAGACGCACGAGCCGGCTGGCGGAGGCCCGCCCCGAGGAAGCGGCGTCGCCCGCCGGCGCCAGATACTGCGCGTAGTCGAGGACGATGGCGATCCGCTTCCGCTGCTCGGGCGCCTCGAGCAGGTTGCGTTCGAGGATCCCGTCGATCGCAGCGATCGCGGCGTCGGGGTCGCGGGGCCAGTTCGCCGCATTGCCGATCCGCTCGGTGAGCCACTGGGCCATCGTCCGCAGCCGGCCCGGGTCGGTGCCGGCGAGCGGCCGCAGCCCCTTGCCCACGTCATAGCCCAACACGATGTCCCAGCGGCCGAACATCTCGCGGGCGAGGAAGTCGGGCACCGTGCCCCAGCCGGCGGCCACGTCGGCCCCGGGAGCCGCGACGGGCACGAGATCTCGCACGTTCCCATGGAGGAGAAACGTGCAACTCGTGCCGGAGAGGTAGGCGTCGCCGAGCCGTTCGGCCCAGGCGGGGCACCAGGCCGGCAGCGAGGCGCCGGCTCCGCGCGGCTCGGACGCCGTCCCGAGAGCGGGCGGAGCGGACGGCGGAGAGGAGGCGATGGTGGCCACGACGCGGCGATCTCGTGAGAGGACGGTCCTGGAGTGAAACGGTCCTGGAGGGTCGATCCGACCGGCTCAGGTCGCCGCCTGCTTGGCCCGCTCGGTACCGAGTTCCTTGTCGTCGGCCTTCACGCCGGCCGTCTCGGGCGTGACCATGCCCATCTCGATCTCAAACTCGCGCAGGGCGTTCTCGGCCATGTTCTTCTCGACGGCCTGCTCCGCCTTGATCTTGTCGAGACCTTCGCCCGAGAGGTCGGCGGCCACGCGGACCTTCGCCCGGTTGAGGCCGATCTTGTCCTGGATCACGTCCTCGATCTGGCCGAAGTCGGTGGTGATGTCGAAGTTGAAGCTCGTGGCGAGCTTGGCGAGCTCCGCCTCGGCCCGGCTGAGCTTGAGTTCGGCGTCGTACTTCTGGATCTTCTGCTTGAGGTCGGCGAGCTTCTTCGTGGCGTGTTTGATCTTGGTGACGTTGTTGCCGTAGGCCGTCTCGTGGAGCTTGAGCTGGGCCTCGTTCTCGGCGAGCTCCTTCTTCGCCCGCTGCAGTTCGAGGGCGAACTTGCTCGCCGTCTCGCGTTCGCCGATCTGGAGGTAGGCCTTGACCTGCGCCTCGAGCTTGGCCACGTGATCGCGGTCGCCGTTGACCTGCCGCGTCACCCGCTCGACCAGCGCCCGATACTGCTCGAGCCCTTCGCGCCCTTCCTTCATCTGGTCGACCGCCTTGTCGTATTCATACTGGAGCTGGGCCACGGGGTCGGCCGTCCAGAAGAAATTGGCGATCTTGTTCATCTGCGCCGCGAGCGCCTTCCAGAGTTTGCCGAGGATCATGGAATGTTCTCCGTTTCGGGGGCGGGGTGGCTGGCGTCGAACCCCGGGGATAGTGTTTGATACCGGTGGTCACGGAGCCCGTCAAACTCCCGCCGGCAATCTCGCGTCGCACGAAAGGAGCCTTCCATGGCCCGCCATTCCCGCCGTCGTTTCCTGGGTGCCTCCGGCCTCGCCGGCGCCGGCTATTTCGTCGCCGCCGGCACACGCCGGGCCTATTCGCAGGCCGCCATCGAGCGGCCCCGTGTCGCCTGCATCGGCGTCGGCGGCAAGGGGGGCGGCGACTCCGACAATGCCGCCATGTTCGGCGACGTGATCGCCATCTGCGACGTCGACCGCAAGACGCTCGAGAGCAAGGGGAACGCGGAAAAGTTCAAGGCCGCCGAACGATTCACCGACTACCGCGAACTGCTCGCCAAGCACGGCAAGAAGATCGACATCGTCACGATCAGCACGCCCGACCACATGCACGCCCCCGCCACCCTCGACGCGATGCGGCTCGGCATCAGCTGCTACACGCAGAAGCCGCTCACCCGCACGATCTACGAGGCCCGCCTGCTGGCGAAGGTGGCCGCCGAGACGGGCGTGTGCACGCAGATGGGCAACCAGGGCACGGCGCTCGCGTCGTCGCGCGAGGCGATCGCCCAGATCCGCTCCGGCGTGCTCGGCACCTTGAAGGAAGTATATGCCTGGTCGAACCGCCCCGTGTGGGCCCAGGGCCCGGGCCGCCGAATGAACGTGCGCGCATACCAGGCGCAAGCAATGGCCGAGGTCAACGAGGCGGAGGACGCTGAGACCACGGCCGAGGAGGTGGCGGCGATCGTCGCCGACCTCGTCAAGAAGAAGCAGGACGAGATCGGCAAGGCCCTCGAGCGGCTCGACTGGAAGAACTGGCTCGGCGTGGCCCCCGCGCGGGAATACTGGCCGGGCCTCTACCACGCGTTCCAGCACCGCGGCTGGTGGGACTTCGGTACGGGCGCCCTGGGCGACATGGCCTGCCACATGCTCACGGTGCCCTTCGCCTCGTGTGGCCTGCGCGACCCCGTGTCGGTGGTGGCCCGGACCACGGGCCACGATTTCGACAGTTTCCCGGCGAGTTCGAT
>JBJSZP010000208.1:0-1459 GCA_046090365.1 Planctomycetia bacterium | reverse complement strand
CGTCGGCCGTTTCCAGGGCCACGTCGGCCCCCGAGCCCATCGCGATGCCCACGTCGGCCGCCGCCAGCGCCGGCGCGTCGTTGATGCCGTCGCCGACGAACACGATGCTCCTGCCCCGCGCCGCCGTGCCGCCGCCCGCATCCGGCCCACCCGCGCGACGGCGGGTGATGAACGCCGCCTTGTCGGCCGGGGAAAGGCCGCCGTGCGCCTCATCGATGCCAATCGCGCGGGCCAGCGCGAGGGCGGCCGGAGGCGTATCGCCGGAGAGCAGGCCGGTGGCGAGCCCGCGCTGCTCGAGGTCGGTGATCACGGCCGCCGCCTCGGCCCGGGGCGGATCGGCCACTGTCACGACGCCCGCAAGCCGGCTGTCGATCCTGACGGCGATCGCCGTGCCGCCGGGCTGGGGCGCCGCGTCGGCGAGCGCGGCGCCCGCGATGCCGTCGGCGGCGAGCCACGCCGGGCTGCCCACCGCCACGCGGTGCCCCGCGACGACGCCGGTGAGACCGCGGCCCACCGCCGCCCGGACGTCCGTGGCCGTCGGCAGCGCGAGCCCGGCGTCGGCGGCCACCTGGACGAATGCCCGTGCGAGCGGGTGTTCGCTCGCCGCCTCGAGGCTCGCCGCATGGACGAGGAGCGTGCGGAACGGGTCGCGGGCAAGCGCGGTCGAAAGCGAAGTGGCGTCGGCAGCGATCTCGGCTTCGCCATCAAGCCCGAGCGCGGTCACGGCCACGATCCGCGGCCGGCCGAGCGTGAGCGTGCCCGTCTTGTCGAACAGCAGCGTGCCGGCGCGGGCGAGGTGCTCCATCGCCTCGGCGGTCCGCACGAGGATGCCCGCGCGGGCGCCCCGGCCGATCGCCACCGTCATCGCCAGCGGCGTCGCCAGGCCGAGCGCGCAGGGGCAGGCGATCACGAGCACGCTCACCGCCGACACGAGGCCGAGCGCGAGCCGCGGCTGCGGCCCGAACGCCGCCCAGGCGAGAAACGTGAGAAGCGCGACCGCGAGCACCGCCGGCGTGAACACGGCCGCGATCCGGTCGGCGAGCTGCTCGATCGGGGCCCGCTTCTCATGGGCCTCGCGCACGAGCCGCGTGATCCGGGCCACGAGCGAGTCGGCCGCGGCCGCCGTGGCCTCGACCACGACCGCCCCGGCCCCGTTGATCGCCCCGCCGAGCACGCGGTCGCCCGCCACCCTCTCCACGGCGAGCGGCTCGCCGGTGAGGAGCGATTCGTCGCACGCGGTGGCCCCCTCGCGGATCACGCCGTCGACGGGAATCCTGCCGCCGGGCCGCACGCGCAGGAGGTCGCCCACCCGCACCGCGCCGAGCGGCACGCTCTCTCCGCCCGGAAACCGTTCGGCCGTCGGGGGCGCGAGATCCATGAGGGCGCGGATCGCGGTGGTGGTCGCGCGGCGGGCCCGCGTTTCGAGGAGCTGCCCGGCGAGCACGAGCACCACGATCAT
>JBJSZP010000207.1:0-5650 GCA_046090365.1 Planctomycetia bacterium | reverse complement strand
GACGCCGCCCTCCACGGCTGGCCGCAGGCGCCCTTCCGCACGAAGGCCGAGACCGATGCCAACTACAAGCGGATGCTCGACTACGCGCTCCATCCCGAGCACCTCGCTGCCGTACACGTGGGCGTGGCCTCGCACAACCTGTTCGACGTGGCCTACGGGCTCGTGCTGGCGGGCGAGCGCGGCGCGGGGGACCGCGTGCAGTTCGAGATGCTCGAGGGCATGGCCAACCACCAGCGGCGGGCCCTGCTCGGCCACACGAACCGGCTCTTGCTCTACGCCCCCGCCTGCCGCCGCGAGGAGTTCTTGAACGCGATCGGCTACCTCATCCGCCGGCTCGACGAGAACACGGGCCCCGAAAACTTCCTCGGCCACGCCTTCCGGCTGACGGTGGGGAGCGACGATTGGAAACTGCTCGAGCGGGGCTTCCGCACGTCGTTCACGACGCCGGTGTCGGATGCACCCCAACGCACGCAGGATCGGCGCACGGAATCGTTTCCCGAGCCGCTCCCCGAGCGGCCCTGGCAGCAGTTCGAGAACGAGCCCGACACCGACTGGTCGCTCGAGCAGAATGCCGCCTGGGCCGCGGAGATCGTCGGCCGGCCGCCCGACGAATTCGCGGGGCTCGTCGTGCCCGTCGTCGTGGCCGGCTGCGAGGTGACGGACCTCGCCACGCGCGAGTGCCGCGATCCCTCCCGGCCGGCCGCCCTGCTCTGCCGGCACGCGGTGGCCACCGACCGCGAGGTCGACGAGGCGGTGGCGTGCGCGGCCGCCGATCCCGACGGCTGGCGGGCGCTCTCCGTGGATGAGCGGAGCGCCGTGCTCGGGCGGGTGGCCCAGGAGCTGCGGCGGGCCCGCGGCCGTCTGCTCCGCGTCGCGCTGCTCGACGGCGGCAAGCTGCTCACGGAGGGCGATCCCGAGGTATCGGAGGCGATCGACTTCGTCGAGTTCTACCGCGCGGCCGCGCGGGCGTTCTTCGAGCTGCCCGGCGTGGAGGCCCGCGGCTCCGGCGCCGTGGTGGTCGTGCCCCCCTGGAATTTTCCGATCGCGATCCCCTGCGGCGGCATCGCCGCGGCGCTCGCCGCCGGCAACACGGTGATCGTGAAGCCCGCCTCCGACGCGGTGCTCACCGCGTGGGAGCTGTGCCAGTGCTTCTGGCGGGCCGGCGTGTCGCGGCGGGTGCTGCAGTTCGTGCCATGCCCGGGGGCCGGCCCGGGGGCACGGCTCGTGGCGCATCGCGACGTGGCGGCCGTGATCCTCACCGGCGGCACCGACACGGCCCTCGCGATGCTCGCCGCGAAGCCCGACCTGCGGCTCTCGGCGGAAACCGGCGGCAAGAACGCCACCATCGTGACGGCGATGAGCGACCGCGAATTGGCGATCAAACACGTCGTGCACTCCGCGTTCAGCCACGGCGGCCAGAAGTGCTCGGCCACATCGCTCCTCCTGCTCGAGGCCGAGGTCTACGACGACCCGGCCTTCAAGCAGACGCTCTGCGACGCCGTCGAGAGCCTGTGCGTCGGCTCGGCGCACGACCTGCACACGCGCGTGGGCCCGCTCATCCGCCCGCCGTCCGGCCCGCTCGAGGAGGCGCTCAAGACGCTCGAGCCGGGCGAGACCTGGGCCGTGATGCCCCGCCGCATCGGCGATAATCCCGCCCTCTGGTCCCCCGGCGTGAAGTGGGGTGTCGCGCCCGGCAGCACCACGCACCTGACCGAATTCTTCGGGCCGCTCCTCGGCGTGATGCGGTTCGAGCGGCTCGCCGAGGCGATCGACATCGTCAACGCCACCGGCTACGGGCTCACGAGCGGCATCCACAGCCTCGACGACCGCGAGATCGAGCAGTGGAAGCGGGGCATCCGCGCGGGCAACCTGTACGTCAACCGCGGCACAACTGGCGCGATCGTGCTCCGCCAGCCGTTCGGCGGGATGGGCAAGTCGGCGGTGGGCCCGGGGCTCAAGGCGGGCGGGCCCAACTACGTGGCCGCGTTCATGGATTTTCATGACACCACGGGCGGCCCGCCGCCTGCCGCGTGGGCGATCGAGAGCGCTGACCTCGCCTCACTCCTCGCGCGGCTGCCCGACGACGCCGAGGGCCGTCGGCTCCGCGCGGCGCTCGCGTCGTACGACGCCGCATGGCGCGACGAGTTTTCCCGGGAGCACGACCACGTCCGGCTCCTCGGCCAGGACAACTTCCGCCGCTACCTTCCGTTTCCGGTGGTGTGCGTGCGGATCACGGCTGCCGACGCGTGGTTCGACATCGTGGCCCGGATTGCCGCGGCCCGGGGAACGGGGGCGCGGGTGCTCGCGTCGTTCGCGCCGGGCTGCCCGCGGCGTTGGCACGACACGCTCGACGAGTGGACCGACGCCTGGGCGGCCGGCATCGAACTGCTCGAGGAGCCCGACGCGGCGGTCGCCGCGCTTGCGGGCCGGCCCGACGTGCGGATCCGCTTCGGGGGCCGCGACCGTGTGCCCGCCGAGGTGCGGCGGGCGGCCGCAGCGGCCGGCCAGTGGATCGCCGACGTGCCGGTGGTGGCCGCAGGGCGGATCGAGCTGCTCTGGTATCTGCGCGAGCAGAGCATCTCGCACGACTACCACCGCTACGGCAACCTCGGCCGCCGCGCCGGCGAGCCCCGGCGCCAGTGAAGTCACCCGTCGAGAAACCGCTCCACCGTCGCGAGAAACGCCACTGGCGATTCCGCGTGCACCCAGTGGCCCGCGTCTGAAATCGTCTCCACGACGGCGTGCGGAAAGAGCCGCTCGATCGCGGGCTGATGCTCGGGCCGCAGGTAGTCTGATCGGCCGCCGGCGATGAACAGCGTCGGCTTCGGAAACGACACGCCGGCGGCGATCTCTGGAAACGAGAGGATCTCGGCGAAGTGGCGGTCGAGGGCCTCGAGGTTGATCGTCCAGGCGAGCCCATTCGGGCCGGTGCGCACGTTGGCGGCCAGAAACGCCCGCACCTGTGGATCGGGAATCGTCGCGGCGAGCGCCTCCTCCACCTCCGCCCGCCGCGTGAGCCCCGCGAGCGGCACTCCCCGGAGCACGTGCGGCGCGACGGCCGCCGTGCCGGGCGACGCCGCCGGCGCGATGTCGACGACCACCAGCCGCGCGACGAGGTCGGGCCGGCCGAGCGCGAGGATCATCGCCGCCTTCCCTCCCATGCTGTGGCCGATCACGTCGGCGGGGCCGCCGATCCGCGTCTCGATCAGCCGGGCGACGTCGGCGGCGAGCGCCTCGTAGTCGTGCCGCGCGTCCCAGGGGCTCTCGCCGTGGTTTCGCAGGTCGACGGTGAGCACGCGGCGGCGGGCGGCCAGCCGCGCGGCGACCGACCCCCAGTTGCGCTTCGCGCCGTAGAGCCCGTGCAGGATCACGAGGGGGGCTCCGGCCCCAAACTCGGCGCAGGCGAGATCGAGCGTCATGCCCGGGCCCGGTCCTCGGCCCGCAGGGCCTCGAGCGGGGCCACGATCTCGTCGACGCGGTCGTTGAACAGGTCGCCGATCAAAAGATCGGTGACGTGCCCCTTGAGATGCGGATGCTTCTTCACGAACCGGCCGAAGTTGAAGCCGTCGTAGAACTCGCACACCAGCCGTCGCATCCGCTCCATCCCGCGGACATACTCCGGGCCCCAGGTGCCCAGCCGGGCGGCCGACGTGTCGCCCGCGTCGAGCGCATCGCAGATCGCGTCGGCGGCGAGCTCGCCGCTCTTGAGGGCGAGGAGGATTCCCGACGAATAGAGCGGGTCGAGGAAGCCGAAGGCGTCGCCCACGAGCACCCAGCCGTCGCCGGCCACGTCGCGGGCCCGATACGAATACTCCTTGGCCACGCGGACGGGCGCCGTCCGCTCGGCCGCCGCGATCTTGGGCTGCAGGCCCGGGCAGCGGGCCACCTCCTCGAAGTAGATCGCCTCGGGATCCTTCGTGTCGCGGTTCTTGAAGAGATAGTCGTAGCCGGCGACGACACCCACGCTCACGGTGCCGTCGTGGAGCGGGATGTACCAGAACCAGCCCTGCTTGTCGTCGAGCTGGAGGACGAGCGTCGCCCCCTCGTCGCGGCCCGTGCCGCGGGCGGCGTTCTTCCAGTAGGTCCAGATGGCCGCCTTCTTGAGGACGGGATCCCAGTCGCGGAGGCCCAGGCGACTCATGATCATCGCCCCCTGCCCGCTCGCGTCGACCACGACGTCGGCCGACACCGTGCGCACAGTGCCCGCCTCATCCTGCACCCGCACGCCAGTCGCCCTCGTGCCGTCGAACAAGACCTCGAGCACCCGCGTGCCCTCGTGCACGTCGACGCCGTGGCGGGAGGCGTTCTTGAGCATCATCTCGTCGAACTCGCTCCGCACCACCTGCCAGGTGCGCGAGCTCTCCTGCGGCTTGTGGTCGGCGAAGTAGAACGGCTCGGACAGCACCCCCTTCTCGTTCACGAACTGCACGGAGTGTTTCTCGACGAACCGGCTCGACCGCATGGCGTCGAGCATGCCGAGCCGCTCGAGCACCCAGAACGTCTCGGGGATCAGCGACTCGCCCACATGGAATCGGGGGAACCGATCCCGCTCGAAGAGCGTCACCCGCCGGCCCCGCTGGGCCACGAGCGTGGCCGTGGTGGCGCCCGCAGGCCCGCCGCCGATCACGACCACTTCCGCCGACTCCGGCACGACGCCGACCATGCGAACCTCCGGGTGAACTCCATCTGTAGTGATAGTCCGGCGGGCCGATCGAGGCCAGTCAGCCGATCCGGCGGCGGAGAACGACGAGCGGGTCGGCCTCCTCCCGCACATGCCCCATGCTCATCGGCTTGGCGAGGATCATCCCCGCCACGAACCCGGCGACGTGGGCCGAATAGGCGACACCTCCGCCACCGCCGCTCGAGTCGAACACGCCGCTGATCACCTGGAACAGAAACCAGATCCCCACGGCCACGTAGCCGGGCACGTCGACCATCAACCGCAGCAGGATCACGCTCACCCGCCGGTTGGGGTGGAGCACGAGGTAGGCGCCGAGAACCCCGGAGATCGCTCCCGATGCCCCCAGGCAGGGGGTCAGGGCGGCCTCGCCGGTGGCGTTGAGCGCGACGAACGCCAGCGACGCCAGGATGCCCGTCGCCAGGTAGAAGATCAGGTACTTGAAGTGCCCCATGTCGTCCTCGACGTTGTCGCCGAAGATCCACAGAAACCACATGTTGCCCGCGAGGTGCATGAGGCTGCCGTGCATGAAGATCGCGGTGAACAGCGTGAGCCACACGGGGATCGGCGTCGGCTGGAGCCCCGGCACCGTCACCTCCATCACCTGCCCCTGGACGGGAATCTCGCGGACCGAGGGCTCGGTGACGACGTCGCGGCCCGAGAGGATCTCGGCCGGCACCTGGCAGTAGGCCAGCGTGAAGTTTTCGTCGGCCCCCATCTTCTGGAGAAACACGAACACGAGCACGTTGGCGACGAGCAGGGCGATCGTCACGAACGGAAACGATCGGCGATCGGAGTTGTCGTCGCCTACCGGAAACACCATCGGTCACGGTCTCCTCACGAGGCTGACGGCGGAGCCCGGGGCTAGCCCTGCTGCGGCATCTTGGCCGTCACGCGCGGCTTTGTCGCCGGCGTTCCGGCCTCGACCTCCGCGCGTCGCTTCGCGATCCAGCCGTCGACGCTCCACGGCCC
>JBJSZP010000206.1:0-2942 GCA_046090365.1 Planctomycetia bacterium | reverse complement strand
AAATGCTTGCAAACTTCCTCGACCTGGCCGGCATCCCGCACGCCACCGAGATCCCCACGATCGAATCGCAGCGCATCGCGCCACCGCCGGATGCATCGCAGCCTGACCGCGTCGTGACGTTCTGAGGCTGCTGAACTCCCGACTCGTGCGCGCCGGCTTCGGATCTATCTGTCTATCTGTATATCTGTCTAAAAATATGTCTACATATATCTAACTAGCCATTAGTCTGTCTATATGTCTGTCTGTCTGTCTGTCTTCCCGTCTGCATGTCCGCTTCGCTTCGCCATCCATGGCTGCGCTCGCTCCCATAGCCCGCTCGAGGGCATGGGCAGCCCCGAGCCTCCTCAACTGGCTTGCCTAGAAAAATGGGGAGGCGAGGGGTTGCCCCTACCATTGAGCCGGCGTATGTAGGCAAGCGCAGCCATGGATGGCGCAGCGCAGCCGGAGTCGAGTGAACGGAGGCCTGGAGGGCCGCAGTGAACGTCCGGCGACGGGATACGGGGAGCCCGAAGCCGGCGCGCACGAGTCGGGAGTTCAGCAGCCTCAGAACGTCACGACGCGGTCAGGCTGCGATGCATCCGGCGGTGGCGCAATGCGCTGCGATTCGATCGTTGGGATCTCTGTGGCGTGCGGGATGCCGGCTAGGTCGAGGAAGTTGGCGAGCAGTTGGAAGCCGTGGTCGGTGAGGATCGATTCGGGGTGGAACTGCACGCCATAGAGGCGGTCGGCCGCGTGCTCCACCGCCATGATCGTGCCCTCGTCGTCGCGGGCCGTCACCGCGAGGCCCGGCGGCAGTGCGGCCGGGTCGACGACGAGCGAGTGGTAGCGGGCGGCCGTCATCGGGGTCTCGATCCCCGCGAACAGGTTCACCGCGTCGTGGTGCACCCGGCTCGTGCGGCCGTGCACCGGCTCGCGGGCACGGATGATGCGTCCGCCGAGCGCCGCGGCGATCGCCTGATGGCCGAGGCACACGCCGAGGATCGGCACGCGGCCGCGGAAGGCCTGCACGGCGGCGAGCGAGCAGCCCGCCTCGGCGGGCGTGCAGGGGCCGGGCGAGATCAGGATCGCCCGCGGTGCGAGCCGGGCGATGCCGGCCACGTCGAGCGCGTGGCTCGGGTGCACCGCCGTCTCCACGCCGAGGAGCTCGACGTAGCGGGCGAGGTTGAACACGAAGCTGTCGCGGTTGTCGAGGACGAGGATCACGGCGCCTCTCCGCGGAGGTCGGCGAACGAGTCGAGCACGCGGAGCATCCCCTCCGCCTTGTGGAGCGACTCGGCGTGCTCGGCCGCGGGATCGCTCGCCGCCGTGATCCCGCCCCCGGCCGCGAACGTGACGAGCCCGGGGGTGGCCACGAACGTGCGGATCAGGAGGTTGAAATCGGCCGAGCCGTCGAAGCCGAGGTAGCCGAGCGAGCCGCAGTAGGCCCCGCGGGAAAAGCCCTCGAGCTCGGCGATGATCTCGCAGGCGCGGTGCTTGGGCGCGCCCGTCACGCTGCCGCCGGGGAGCGCGGCCTCGAGGGCGTCGAGGGCGCCGAGCCCGCGCCGCAGCCGGCCGGCCACGATCGACACGAGGTGCTGCACGTAGCGGTAGCGCTCGAGCCGGCAGAGGGCCTCCACCTGCACGCTCTCCGGGAAGCAGACCCGCGCGAGGTCGTTGCGCACGAGGTCGACGATCATCACGTTTTCCGCCCGGTCCTTCGCGCTCGCCTCGAGGTCGGTGCCGGCGTAGAGATCGGCCTCGGGCTGCGCGGTCACGCGGCGGGTGCCCTTGATCGGGTGCATGCGCACGGTGCCGCGGGTCACCTGGAGAAACCGCTCGGGCGACATGCTCGCGAGCTGGCAGGTGCCCGCGTCGAAATAGCCCGCGAAGGGGGCGGCGTTGAGCGCGCGGGCCCGCACGTGGAGCTCGACGGGATCGAGCGACGCGGCCACGGCGAACCGCTGGGCGAGGTTCACCTGGAAGATGTCGCCGGCCCGCACGTATTCGATCCCGCGGTCGACCATGGCGCGGTAGGCGGCGGCCGAGTGCGTGGAAAACACGTGGGGGTGCGACGCAAGCGCGTAGCCGGCGTCGGGCGGGAGCGGGGCAGGCGGAGCCGGGCGGGGCCGCGCGGGCGCACGTGCGAGCCGCTCGAGGAATGCCTCGAGGCGGGCCGTGGCCCGCGCCCGCCGGGCGACGGGCCCGCGGGCCGGCACGCCCTGCGAGATGATCCAGCCGCGGCCGGCGTCGTGGTCGAAAGCGGCGACGAGGTCGTAGACGTGCAGCGCGACGAGCGGCACGCCTGCGGCAGGAGGCGCGGGGGGCGTGATGCCGAGCCGCGCGAGGCCGCAGTCGTAGGCCACGAGCCCCGCCACGCCGCCCTGAAACGGCGGGAGCGCGGGGATCGTGGCGCAGGCGAGGTCGGCGAGCAGCCCGCGGACCGCGGCGAAAGCGGCGGCGATCTCGGCGGCGCTGCCGTCGGCGCCGACGACCACGGGATGGATCGGGTCGGCGGCCACGAACGAATACCGCCCGAGGCGGGGCGGCGCGCCGGGCGCGTGGGCGTCGGCCGTTGATGGCTCGTCGATGGCGGCGCTGTCGAGGAACAGCAGATGAGGCGCGTCGGCGAGCTGCCGAAACAGGGCCTCGGCCGTGACGTGCGGCGCGAGTTCGGCCACGACGGCGCCCGAGGCGGTCGTGAACGTGCGCGTGACGAACTCAGCGGCGGGCGCGAGCGGCGGCGCCGATTGGGAGGCTGTCATGGGCGGGCCACCTCGTCGGTTGGTGCCTCCGCGAGCGGCCCGGAAGCACTCGCCTTCCGGGCCACGTCGGCCGCCACCCGCGACGGGCCGTGGCCGATCTCGGGCCGCGTGAGGTGGCCCCAGTCGAGCGCCTGGTCCTGGCGGTAGTCCTTCGAGAGCGTGAGCGCCGTCACGGCCTTCGCCACCTCGTAGCCGAGGTAG
>JBJSZP010000205.1:0-744 GCA_046090365.1 Planctomycetia bacterium | reverse complement strand
TCACGCGATCTTCCACCCACGGCGGCGGCAGCGGGAGCCGCTCGAGCTCCGTGTAGTACATCGCCGCGGGATCGACGCCCCGCTCCTCCATGAGCCGCACGTGCCGGGCCACGGGGGCGACCGACAGCAGCCGCGGTAGCGCTCCACACCACACGGCGATCGCGACCGCGGCTCCCAACACGAGCCGCACGGCGGCACGATGACCGCTGCGATATGTCATGGCTCGACCGCCTTGCGAAACAGCCAGCCGAACGTGAGGCTCGCGACCGCGAGCGTGAGCGCGAGGTTGAGGGCCTGCCCGGCGAGATACAGCACGACTGGCCGGCCGCTCGCAAGATACGGAGCCAGTTCGCGAAAGCTCGTCTGCAGCCCCATGCAGACGAAGCCCGTGCAGAACAGCCACCCGCGAAGCTTGGCCGTGAACCCGGTCGTGGTGCCGTCGACCCACAGCGCCTGCTCCGGCCCGAGGGCGTGGAGCCACGAGCAGACGAGCGACGCCGCCAGAAACCCGAGGATGAACCGGGGAAACCGCCGCCAGGCCTCACCGGCGAGCGTGCCGCGCGGGCCTGCCGGGTCGCGCTCGACCCAGCCGGCCCAGTAGATGGCCACCGCGAACGCGATCAGGCCGATCATCGAGTTTTGGATCATCTTCACGGTGGCGGCGACCTCGCCCGCCTCCTTGCCGAGCGACTCGCCCGCGGCCACCACGGCCCCAGTGGCGTCGATCGTGCCGCCGATCCAGGC
>JBJSZP010000204.1:0-7686 GCA_046090365.1 Planctomycetia bacterium | reverse complement strand
TCGGCCCCGGTCACGAGCGGCGGCGGATCAAGTTCCTCGCGCGGCCGCGCGATCTGCGCACTCACCCACGCAGCGGTCGCGCTGCTTCCCCGGCCGCAGTGGGCCCGGGCCCGCAGCAGATCCGCGAGCAAAAATGCATCCTCGTGGGCGAGCCAAGGCTGCGTCTCCGACCACGGCCGCCCGGCCGCTTCGGGCTTGTCGGGCTCCTCGAACGTGCCCACGCCCTCCTGCAGCCACCCTGCGAGTTTCACCTCCCGATTCGAGAGCCGCAGGCGGCCTCCGGCCTGCCGCAGCGGCGCGGCGCCCACCGGTTCGTAGAGCGCGGCAAGCGCGCTCGCCAGGCTCGGCTCGTCGAGGGCGTCGATGACCCGCGCCGCCTCACCCCAAGCGGCGGCCCCATCCCCGGCCGCTCCAGGAGCCACCTCAGGCAGTACCTCCTTTGCGAGGCCCGTCTCGGCGAGCAGGTCGAGCGCCCGCCGCCGCCCCGGTCGGCTCACCATCGCCCGCAGTTCGGCCGCGATCCGCTCCGGGCTCACGGTCGTCACAAGATGCGTCATCCGCTCGATCGCCGCCCGCGTCTCGCCGTCCAGGGCGAAGCCAAAAGCCGCGGCAAACCGCACGGCCCGCAGCATCCGCAGATGATCCTCGCCAAATCGCATCGCGGGCACGCCGATCGCCCGCACCACTCCCGCGGCGAGGTCGGCGCGGCCGTCCACGTAGTCCTTCACCTCCCCGGTCAGGGGGTCGAGGAACAGGCCGTTGATCGTGAAGTCGCGTCGCTGGGCATCTTCAGGCGCGGTCGAGAACGTCACGCCCGCAGGATGCCGGCCGTCGGTGTAGGCGGCGTCGGTTCTAAATGTCGCTACTTCGATCTGCCCGGCCTCCTTCGGCCCGAGCACGGTGATCACGCCAAACGCCGCCCCCACGGCGAGGGTGCGCCCATGGCCAAACACGCGTCTCACATCATCCGGCTTCGCCGCCGTAGCCACGTCGTAATCGGCCGGAATCCGGCCCAAAAGCTCGTCGCGCACGCAGCCGCCGGCCCACAGCGCCTCGTAGCCGGCCGCCCGGAGTTGGCTGACAACCTCGACAGCAAATTGCCGAGCACGCTCCGGGTTGGCAACTGGTTTGGGCATCTGTCCCGGACAGGTGGGGCGAACGATTGACGTCCAGGGAAAAAGTTCGATAGTATGCAAGGGATAGGGGTAGACGAGAAAGTTTGCAACGGACTGCCGCGGGGAGATCGAACTTTTCCCTCTTTTTTCCCGTACTGTCCGGGCCGACCTTCTCGGTCGATCTGTTTATTTTTTCATTTTCCCGCCCGATTGGGCATCAAAAAGGTGTAACCATGAAACTTTCCTCGACTGCCAAGCGACGCGGCTTCACGCTCGTCGAACTCTTGGTCGTGATCGCCATCATCGGCGTCCTCATCGGCCTGCTCCTGCCGGCCGTGCAGGCTGCCCGTGAAGCAGCCCGTCGTTCAAGTTGCTCGAACAACCTCAAGCAGATCGGCGTCGGCCTGCACGTCTACGCCGACTCCAACGCCCGCGGCGGCGACAACTTCTTCCCCTACATGACCACTGGCGGCACCCACGCCGTTGCGGGTTTCAGCTGGCTGGCTCAGGCCCTCGGCGGCATGGAAGAAACCAATCTCCTGCGTCAGATCACCGGCACGTCAAACTCGACCAAGCCGTTCATCGATGGTTCGTCGACTCCGTGGAGTTCCCCGAGCGGAAATAACTCATCGGGGCAACAGATCCGTGCACTCGCGAACTCGCCCGGATCGACGAAGTTGAACTTCGCCCTCTGCCCGAGCTTCGCCGGCAACACGACCGTGTCCGGCAGCATGGACGGCGTGAGCAACTACCGCGCGAACGCCGGCATTGCCAACTCCGGCACCGTGCCCTCGTCATCGTCAACCACGGCGGGCCTCGGCGGCCTCTCGGCCACACAGCGTCTTGGCTTCCGTGATTTCTCCGACGGCACGAGCAAGACCGTCATGATCGTCGAGAGCCGCGAGAATCCCAACACCACATCTGGCGCGCCATGCCGATGGATTGACGGCGAGCTGTGGGTCATGCCGTCGATCAACTGCGGCACGTTGTCGGGAGGCGTGTGGACGGGGTCCCCGACGACCCGACTGACGCTCATGAGTGGTTCGAACACCACTACTCTTCCACCCGCTACGGTTGCTCATGCCCTCGGTGGTACTGTCACGAACCTCGCGTGGGGTCCGTCGAGCGACCATGCCGGCAAGATCATCGGCCACCTGTTTGCCGACGGTCACGTGGAGTTCATCGGCGCCGACATCGCAGCCAACACCTACCAGGCCCTGAGCACTCGCTCCAGCGGCGAGCCGATTGCCGAGTACTGATTCCAGGCTGATCAGAGCCTGACTGGTTGATTCACGGGCGGCCGGCAACGCAAGTTGCCGGCCGCCTTCTTTTATGGTGCGATGCTGTCATGAACGACTCCCCTGCCATCGAACTCTCCGCCGCCGATGCCGCCGCCGCGCTCCGGCGCTCGCCGCCGTCCGACGCGATCCTGCTCCTCGACTGCCGCACGCCCGAGGAGCACGCCACGGCAAAGATCGCCGGCTCGCTGCTCCTGCCGATGCAGGAACTCCCCGAGCGCGTGGTCGAGATCGAGGCCTGGCGCGACAAGCCGATTATCGTCCACTGCCACCACGGGATGCGCAGTCTGCGCGTAGCGAAGTGGCTCCGCGAACAGGGCTTCACACTGGCCCAGAGCATGCAGGGCGGCATCGACGCCTGGAGCACCGACGTCGATCCCTCCGTGCCTCGGTATTGACCGTGTAGGACAGGCTTCAGCCTGTCGCTTCTTCTTGACAGGCTGAAGCCAGCCCTACGCCAGCACCAGCGTCACGCTTGCCACCAAGGATATACGTTGGTACACTGCCTGCATGAGTCCGTCTGCAGAAAGTCTATTAGTGTCGGCACTGTCGCTCTCGGAGGCGGATCGTCTCCATCTGGCTGAGGCCCTGCTCGCCGCCTCCGACCCGCCTGCACCGGCCCTGCAGGGCGATGCTTGGCTGCGCGACATTCAGCGGCGATCTGCCGAGGTAGATCGCGGCGTACCTGCATGCGTAGCGTGGGAAGACGCCAAGCAGCGTGCTCGGGCCAGTTCCGCGGAGTGACGGGTGCTCGTCGTCTCTCTGCATCCCGGTGCCGTCGAGGAGTATGCAGCGGCATTCCGGTGGTATCAGGAACGAAGCACTGCAGCGGCCCTGCGATTTGAACGTCACGCCGATCAGGCTCTGATGTTTCTGGCAAGGCATCCCGAGGCTTCGCCGCTCTGTGACGACCTGCATCGCTATCGGAGGATTCGGCGGTTTCCTTATGGCATCGTCTACAGATGCATCGGACAAAAAGTGGTTGTCGTGTCCTTCGTTCACGACCGCCAGTTGCCGGGATTCTGGCGTGATCGCATCACCCCAGCGACTCCACCTGACGGGCCGTGAAGGGCACTGGGCCGGCGAGGAGCGTGGGGTCATCGCGTTCCTCGGGAATGAGCCGACGCACGATCTCGGCAGCGAGGACGTCGATGCCGAGGCCCATGATGGCCGACGTGCGGATCGCGTCCGGGGGGCCAGATTCGGATGGAGCCAGATCGCACTTCGTGACAACCAGAATCGTGTCACGTAGGACAGGCTTCAGCCTGTCACTTTTTCCCGACAGGCTAAAGCCTGTCCTACTCTCGGGCGACAGGCTGAAGCCTGTCCTACAGTGCAGCACGAGATCCGCACCGGCGGCAGCTGCGTGGGCCCGCTCGATGCCGGCGGCCTCGGTCGGCCCCGCCGGCTCGTCGCGCAGGCCGGCCGTGTCGATGAGGTCGATCTCCCAGCCGTCGAGCACAATCCGTGTTTCGAGCACGTCGCGCGTGGTGCCCGGTTCGGCCGACACAATGCTCCGCGCGTGGCCGGCGAGCGCATTCACGAGGCTGCTCTTCCCCGCGTTCACCTCGCCCGCCACCACCACGCGCCACGGCCGCGTGAGCCGCAGACCGACCCGCGCGGCCTGCCGCAGCCGTTCGCGTGCCGCCGCAGCCCCGGCAACATCCCCGCCCGCCTCCAGCCCCGCGACCCGTGCCAGCTCCGCCGCGAGCGCCCCGGCCAACTGCCGGCAGAGGATCTGCGCCGCCTTCGGCCCGCCCGCCCGGGCAAGCGCCTCGCGGGCCTCCTCCTCGATCACCGACGCCCCGGTCGCCGCGAACCAGTCGGGCCACGCTTGCCGCACGGCCCCCGCCTCCTCGAGGCTCGCCAGCACAGCCTCGCTCGCCGCGAGCCCACCGTGGCAGTGCACCTCGAGCCGCTCGGCCGAGCGCCGCACCACGACGAGTTCTTCCCCCCGCTCAGCATCACCCCAGCGGCCCAACACGATCGCCCCATCGGGCCGGCCGTCGAGCGGCGTGGCCCCGCGCGGCACGAACAGCCTCGCCACGGCCGCCAACGCACCGCGCCCGGCCACACCCACGACGGCCAGCGCTCCACGCCCCGGCGGCGTGAGCAGGGCTACCCGAACGGCAGTTTGGTGCATACAAGGAGGACAGGCTTCAGACTGTCTTTCGTCATAACAGGCTGAAGCCTGTCCTACAAAGGGGATCACAAATGGCCGACTGGATCGAGGAGGGTTCGAAGGCGCCCGACTTCACGCTGCCCACGCACGACGGCACGAAGCTCAAGCTCTCGAGCCTGCGGGGCGCGCCCGTCGTGCTCTATTTCTACCCCAAAGACGACACCCCGGGCTGCACCCGCGAAGCATGCGGCTTCCGCGACGCGAAGGCGAAGCTCGCGAAACACAAGGCCGTAGTGCTTGGCGTCAGCCCCGACTCGCCGGCGAGTCACGAGAAATTCCGCGCGAAGTACAAACTGCCGTTCACACTCCTGGCCGACGAGGGGCACAAGGTGGCCGAGAAATACGGTGCCTGGCGCGAGAAGAACATGTATGGCAAGAAATCGATGGGGATCGCCCGGAGCACGTTCGTGATCGACGCGGCCGGGAAGGTGGTGAAGGTGTTCAAGGCCGTGAAGGTCGACGGCCACGACGAGCAGGTGCTGGCGGTGCTGGGGGGGATGTGACGAGAGTAGGACAGACTTCAGTCTGTCATTCGGAGAGATGAGACAGGCTGAAGCCTGTCCTACTTTCTGGAAGCACGCGACGAAATCAGGCGCATACTTGGGGCGATGCAGTCCCTTCTCGCCAAACTGGCCGCCTGCGGGGTGATCCTGGGCGGCTTTGCCGCCACCGGCGATCTCCGCTACCTCGCCGACCGCGGCTCCACGCTTGTGAACTCCACAAGCGTTCCCGTGGAGGCCGAGGCGGCGCCCGCCGTGCCAGCGGTCTCACCCGCGCTTCCCGTCTCACCTGCGCCACACGTCTCGCATGCGCTTCCGGTCCGCCCCCTCCCACCCGTCGAATCCGCACCACCCGCCCCTCCCGAAGCCCGCGACGCCCCGGTCGGCCACCCCGTTTCCGCGCCCCGGCTGCCGATCTCCACGCTCGAGAGCCTCGACCTTCGCACGCTCTCGCCGGGCAAGCGGCTGGCCGTATGGGTGGGCACCCCACCGACAATCGTCGCCTTCGACGTCGTCGACCCGGCCACGGGAGAAGTGCTGGAGCAAGAGCTCACCCAGGCCAGCGGAGCCGCACATGCGATCCCGAGGCGAGTGCGGCTCGAGGGCGACTCGTCCCGCCCACTGATCGTCCGCGGCGGGACGCTGCGGCTGACACCGCTCGGCGTCGCCTACGGTGCAAGCGCGGCCGGACCGGCCGAGACTCTCGGCCCTGTCCGGGCGATCGAAGTGCGGTAGGACAGGCTTCAGCCTGTCACGGCATGAGACAGGCTGAAGCCTGCCCTACACCTCTTCTGCGGCCTCGGCAGCTTCGCGCTCGGCCGACCAGCCGACGCGCTTCTTTGAAAGGCCGATCTTCCGGTCGTCGGTGTCGACCCGCAGGATCTTCACCTCGATCGGATCGCCCACCTTCACGAAGTCTTCCGCGTTCTCGACCTTGTCTTCCGACAACTCCGAGATGTGGAGCAGTCCTTCGAGGCCGTCTTCGAGGCCCACGAACACGCCGAAGTTCGTGATCTTCGTGATCGTGCCCTTGACCACGTCGCCGGCCTTGTAGCGTGAGGGGATGTCGCCCGTCCACGGGTCGTCGGCCATCTGCTTGAGGCCCAGCGCGATGCGGCGCCGCTGCTGGTCGACCGAGAGCACCTTGCACTCGATCTCCTGCCCCTTGTCGACCATCTCGCTCGGGTGTGTCACCTTCCGCGTCCACGACATGTCGGTGACATGGAGCAGGCCGTCAATGCCGTCGTCGATCTCGATGAAGGCGCCGTAGTTGGTGAGGTTCCGCACCACGCCCTTGACGATCGCGCCCGGCGGGTAGTCGGCGGCCACCTTCTCCCAGGGATTCTGCTGGGTCTGCTTCATGCCCAGCGAGATCTCTTGCTTCTCCTTGTTGATGGCGAGCACCACCACCTCGACCTCGTCGCCCGGCTTCACGAGCTCGCTCGGGTGGCTCACCCGCTTGGTCCAGCTCATCTCCGAGATGTGCACGAGGCCCTCGACGCCGTCCTCGAGCTTCACGAACGCGCCGTAGCTCATCACGTTGACGACCGTGCCCTTGCAGACGGTGCCCACCGGATACTTGTCGGCCACCTTGGCCCACGGGCTCGCCGTGCGCTGCTTCATGCCGAGGGCGATCTTCTCGCGCTCGCGGTCGATGTGCAGGACCTGCACCTCGATCTCCTGGTCGATCTGCACCATCTCGCTCGGGTGGCCGATGCGGCCCCACGACATGTCGGTGATGTGGAGCAGGCCGTCGATGCCGCCGAGATCGACGAACGCGCCGAAGTCGGCGATGTTCTTGACGATGCCGCGGCGCACCTGGCCCACCTCGAGCAGCTCCATGAGCTGCTTCTTCCGCTCGGCACGCTCCTGCTCGATGAGCGCCCGGCGCGAAACGACGATGTTGCGCCGCGCCTCGTCGATCTTGAGCACGAGGCACTGGATCGCCCGGCCGCAGTAGTCGCCGATGTCGGCGGGGCGGCGGATGTCGACCTGGCTCGCGGGCAGGAACACGTTGACACCCGAGATGTCGACGAGCAGGCCGCCCTTGATCTTGCGGGTGACGTAGCCGGTGACGACGTCGTTTTCCTTGACGCTCTCCATCACGCGCAGCCAGTCCTCGATCCGGCGCGCCTTCCGCTTGGAGAGCGTGATCAGCCCCCGCTGCTCCTCCTGCTGGCCGTCTTCAAACTCCTCGAGCAGCACCTTCACGGTGTCGCCCACCTGCGGGGCCGGCTCCCCATCCTCCCATTCGTTGCGCGGGCTGTGGCCCTCGCTCTTGTAGCCCACGTCGACGAGCACGAACTCGTCGTCCACCCGCAGCACCTTCCCCATCAGCACCGCATTCACGGCGAGCGTGGAGGCGCCCACCGAGTATTCGCCGGCGTCGGCGCCGGCCATGGCGAGTTCGAGTTCCTGGTTGAGTTCGTCTCCGAGTTCGAGTTCGCGGATGAGGTTGCGGTTGACCATGCGTGTGGGGTTTCGGGGAAAACGGGTTGGAGGGAGGGGACTTTTCGGGCCACGATTGGGAAGTCCGGGAGTGTAACAGGCCCTTCCGGCCCGAACAATCGAGTGTTTTGCCCCGGCCGCGT
>JBJSZP010000203.1:0-22397 GCA_046090365.1 Planctomycetia bacterium | reverse complement strand
CGCGCGCTGGGACGGCGGCGGCGGAGGAGCCGGAGCCCCCCGACCCGCTGGTGGGGGCTGATATGGGGGTCTACCACCTGGAGTCCCTGTTGGGCCGGGGGGGCATGGGGAAGGTCTATCTGGCCCGACATCGCGATCTGCACCGACTCTGTGCCTTGAAGATTCTGATGCCCGAGCTGGTGCGGGATGACCGGCAGTACGTCGACCGCTTCCTGAACGAGGGGCGGGCCGCGGCGGCGATGATTCACCCCAATGTCATCACGGTGCATGCCGTGGGACAGCTGGATGACCTGTACTTTCTCGAGATGGAGTTTGTCGCGGGTCGGTCTCTGCGGCAGATCATCCGGGATGAGCACACGCTGTCTCCCGTGAAGGCGACGGCTGTCGCGGCCCGCATCGCCGATGGGTTGGCTGAGGCGCACCGCCTGTGGATCGTGCATCGCGATCTGAAGCCCGACAATGTGCAGATGACCCTGCAGGGAATCCCCAAGATCGCCGATTTCGGATTGGCCCGCAGCGTTCGTTCAAGTGCCGAGGGTCGCTCGGGTGAACCCCTGTGTGGGACCCCTCAGTTCATGGCTCCCGAGCTGTTCGACGGAGCGGTGGCCGGCCCCACAACGGATGTCTATTCGTTGGGGGTGATGTATTTCCTGATGCTCTCGGGGCGGTTGCCATTCCACGGAGAGACCCTCGCGGTGCTGGTGGGTGAAGTGCTGCGGGAACCGCTTCCCAATATCCGCAAGATCACTCCGGAAGTCACGCTCGAGATGGCTGAGTGTCTGTCGCTGTTGCTGGACAGGAACCCGGCCAATCGCCCGCAGGACGGCTGACGACCGTGCGACGAGCATCAGCCCGAGGTCATCGAGCTTCACGATGCCGGCCACGAGGCCGTAGACGCCAAACGTCATCGCCGTCGAGATCGCAAGCAGCACGGCAAGCTGCGTGATGAACGGCCTGCCTGCCACGACGCCGAGCGTGATCACGATGATCTCGGCGGAAAGAATAAAGTCGGTGCGGATCGCTCCGGCGATCTTCGTGGATTCGTCGGCGACGGGGGCATGATGCGAAGCGCCGCCATGCAAAAGTCGATGGAGAATTTTTTCCGCGCCTTCGTAGCAGAGGTAGGCCCCGCCGGCCATTAGGAGCGGCGTCACGGCCCAGGGCGCGAACGAGCCGATCGCCAGGGCCGCCGGCACGAGAATCAGCTTGTTGATTGCGGAGCCGCGGGCGACGGCGAGGACCACAGGCAGTTCCCGGGCCGCGCTCACGCCCGCGACCTGCTTGGCGTTGAGCGCGAGATCGTCGCCGAGTACGCCGGCCGTCTTCTTGACGGCCACCTTCGTCATGGCGGACACGTCGTCGAGGACGGTGGCGATATCGTCGAGCAGAAGGAGGAGGCTGGCGGCCATGCGACGGATTGTCGGGCACCGGGAGCGAGCGTGTCGAGGCCGGGGCAGCGCTCGCGGCCAACCCGTCCGCCGATGGCCGGCCGACCCGCGGCTGCCGCTCGGGTCCGTGCGGGAATCGTGTTCGGCTCCGTCGCCCGACGGGAGTTTGGCGTCGGCAGCGATGCCGAACTCCTCGTGATCAGCAGCGCTTGCCAGACCTGACAAAGCGATGTATTGTTGCCGATTATCATGATCACGCGCATCCTGACGGCCACATCTCTCGCGGGTGAATCCTGCTTCCTCTGGGGTCCCCGGCAAACCGGGAAGAGCACGCTCCTGCGGACGCTCTTCCCCAACGCCCCGGCCTACGACCTGCTCTCCTCACGGGAGTTCCGCCGGCTGTCGGCTGATCCCGGCGTGTTTGCCGAGGAGTGTGCAGCACTGGCCGACAAGCGGCAGCCGGTGATCGTCGATGAGATCCAGAAACTGCCGTCGCTCCTCGACGAGGTTCACTCGCTGATGAGCCGACGCGGGCTGAAGTTCATCCTCACCGGATCCAGCCCGCGGAAGCTCCTTCGCGGCGGCGGAAACCTTCTCGGTGGCCGAGCCGTCCGCCACGACCTGCTTCCGCTCACCTCGGCCGAGATCCCCGACCTCTCCCTCGACAAGGCCCTCAATCGGGGCCTGCTCCCCTCCCACTACCTCTCCGACCGCGCTACGTCGCGGCTTGCAGCGTACGTCGGCGACTACCTTCGTGAGGAGGTGCTCGCCGAGGCGCTCACCCGCAACCTGCCCGCATTTCAGAGATTCCTCGAGGCTGCCGCGCTGTCCAACGGCCAGATCGTCAACGCCGCCACGATCTCCCGCGAGATTGGCGTGGCAGCCAACACCGTGCGCGGCTATTTCGACATCCTCGTGGACACGCTGATCGCCACCTGGCTGCCGGCCTGGACGAAGCGGACGAAGCGCCGCGTCATCCAGGCGCCGCGGTTCTGGTTCTTCGACGTGGGGATCGTGAACGAACTCGCCCGCCGTGGAATGATCAGTCCGGGCTCGACGGACTATGGCGCAGCCTTCGAGCACTTCATCTTCATGGAACTGCGGGCCCACGCGACCTACTCGCCTCGCGACACGGGGCTGCCCGTCAGCTACTGGCGGACGGCATCGGGGATCGAGGTAGACTTCATCCTCGGCAACGCCGAGGTGGCGGTGGAAGCGAAATCGACCGATCGTCCAGCGAGCCATCACCTCAGGGGCCTGCGGGCCTGGCAGGAAGAGCATCCGAAGAGCCGGTGCATTCTCGTCTGCCGTGCCCCCAGAGCCCGGCATGCCGAGCAGGGCATCGAGATCCTTCCCTGGCGCGAGTTTCTCTCCCGCCTCTGGAAAAATGAGATCCGCGCCGGCTGACGCGCCTGGGTGGGAGATCATCTCTCAAGGCTGCCGCTCGAATCTGCGGAAGGGAACGTGTCTGGCTCCGGGCTCGCTCGGGCCAATTTCCACGTCCGACGCCGGCGCCGAAGCCGTGGCGACCTGGATGTTTCATCACGTCGGCGACTACTTCGCGACACACGGCCGCGGATGATCGTCAGCGACCGGTGACGTCGCGGCGGCGGAGCATCACGCCCGTGGCCACGATCCCCGCCACGACCATCCCCGCGAGCACGCCCAGGGGCACGAGTGGCGGCGCCCTCCAGCTCTTGCGGGCGAAGAACCGCTCGGCCATGTCGATCTCGCCGTCGGCCCGGGGCGCTGCCGCCGGCACGACGGCCCGGTCGCCCGCCGCCCCGAGCTTCTCGAGCGTGTCGTTCATCTTCTTCCGCTCCGCCTCCATGCCATCCTGGATCCCGCGGAGCTTGTCCTCGACCGACTTGTTCGCCTCCTCCATCTGCGCCTTGATCTGGCCGGTCACCTTCTCCTGGATGGCGGCGTTCATCTCGTCGCTCTTGCGCTCGAACTCCCGCTGCGACTCCTGCATCTTGGCTTCCATCTGCCGGCGCATCTCGGCCGTCTTCCGCTCGGCCTCCGCCTCCATCTCGCGCTTCATGGCGGCCGCCTTCCGCTCGGCGTCGGCCTGCGCCTTCCGCATCTCCTGCTCGGCCTTCGCGGCCGCGTCTTCGAGCGCGTCGGCGATCCGCTGCCGGCCCGGGAGGATGAACCGGCGCTGGCCGCCGGCCGTGAGCACGACGGGCACGCGCCGCCGCGGCGAATCCTCCGTGTGCGACTCGGGGTGCGGGGCGGCCGGATGCGGGAGCCGGATCCGCGGCCGCGCCTGCGCCTCGGGCACCACCATCCCCTCGAACGCCCAGCGCGAGGGCATCGCATCGGCCAGCGGCCGCGTGACGGCCGGCAGGTCGGGCAGCGGCACGAGCACGCCGCCAAGCACGATCATCGGCATCAGCAGCACCGGCAGAATCGCCGTCGCCGCTTCCGTGGTGCGGAGCGTGGCCGACACCACGAGCCCCATTGCCCCGCCGGCGAGGCCCGCGGCGTAGAGCACGAGGAACAGGTGCCACCACGGGCTCTGCACGTGGCAGGCCCACGCCACGATCCCGAGCAGGAGCGCCGCCTGCACCGCCGCCACGACGAGCAGGAGCGCCGCCTTCGAGGCGAGATACGAGACGATCGACAGTCCCACCATCCGCTCGCGGCGGTAGATCGGCCACTCCGCCACGATCTCGCGGGCAGTCGCCGACGAGCCAAACCAGATCGCCGCGAGCGCCGTCACGAACATCATCGTGGCCATGTTCACGCCCACCTTCGGCCACGTGTCGAGCGTAGGCTGCATCCGCAGCACCTTCGAGAACACGCCGGCGATCAGCAGTCCCACGAGCGGCGCCTGGAGAAAGAGCACGGCCGTGTTCCAGCGGTCGGAGGCCTTCACGGCGAGCCCCCGCTTCACGAGCGTGAGCCACTGCGAGAATCGCTCCACCGGCCGCGGCCGCGGCTTCCGCGTGGCCCCCGAGCCGGCCGCATGCCCGCCGGAGCGGCCGTCGACCCAGATCGACTTCGCCACCGACTGCTGCCACTGCTTCACCCACTCGCCCACCGGCCGGGTGGCGAGGCCGCGGAGCAGGCCGTCGGCCGTCGTCGGATGCGGAGCGCCGGGCGGCTGCGGCTCGAAAAACGTGATCGCATCGGGCCAGGCACGGCCGAACCACGCGAGCCGGCCGACCTGCTTCGTGGAGGCGTCGCGGGCGATCACGGCCACGGCGTCGAACTTCTGATAGGCCTCGAGGCTCGGCTGGTGGATCGTGACGAGGATCGTCTTGCCCGAGTCGGCGAGCGAGCGGAGCAGTTCGAGCACGGAGATCGTGTCGGTGCTCGAGAGGCCGGAGGTGGGTTCGTCGAGCACGAGGATCGGCGGGTCGGTGAGCAGCTCCATCGCGAGGTTCACGCGCTTCCGCTGGCCGCCGCTCACGCCCCGCTTGCGCTGATCGCCCACGCGGGTGTTTTCGGTGCCCTCGAGGCCGAGCTGCGCGAGCACCTGGCGGATCCGCCGGGCGATCTCGTCGTCGGCCATGTCGCGCGGGAGCCGCAGCCGCGCGGCATACCACAGCGCCTGCCAGACAGTGAGATCGGCATGGAGGATGTCGTCCTGCGGCACGTAGCCGATCCGGCCGCGGAACAGCTCGAAGTGTTCGTGGAGGTCGAGCCCGCCGATCACGATCCGGCCCGCAGCGGGGGTCACTTGTCCGTTGAGCACCGACAGCAGCGTGCTCTTGCCAGCGCCGCTCGGGCCCATGATGGCCACCATTTCGCCCGGCTCCACCACGAGCGACACGTCGTCGAGCAGCCGCCGGCCGGCTGCGTCGACCGCCACGCCCACCGCCTCGATCGAGTCGGCCGAGGTGTCCACCGGCTCGAGGGCCCGGGCGTCGGCCGAGAGCCGAAACCGCTGGTCGCCCACCTGCACGAGCGAGCCGGGGGCGATCTCGACGGGCCGCTCGATCCGCCGCCCGTCCACGAACGTGCCCGCCATGCTGCCAAGATCCCGCACGACCACGCGGCCGCGCTCCACGCCCACCGAGGCGTGCAGCGCCGACACGAGCGGCCGATCGATCGCCACGTTTGCATCGGCCCGCCGGCCGAACGTGACGAGCGCCGCATCGTCGAGATGGATCACGCCCTCGTCGGACCGCCGGGCGGGCGTGTGCGCGAGGAGGTCGCGAAGCGCGTTCTCGGGAAGGGACGCGTCGCCGAACACGAGCCGGTCGTCGAGCGTGATCTGTTCGCGCGTGATGCGGCGCGGCGGCGTGCCCACGAACGTGCCGTTGCGGCTGCCGAGATCCTCGATCCACATCCCGTCGGGCCCGACCACGATGCGGGCGTGGCGGGCCGACACGCTCGGCTGGCGGAGCACGAGGTCGTTGCCGGCGGCGCGGCCGATGAGCACGATCCGGGTGAGCTTCATGAATCCATCGTCGGCCTGACGGGTCCGGCGGCTCCGGGCACTGCGAACAGGCTACGTCACGCCCGCAGAATCGGCAAAAATCGGGAGATATCCCAGAGCCCCCGGGCTCCCGCCCGGGGCTTTTTGGGGAAGGCGCGCGCCCCGCCCCCCAAGAAGCCCGGAGCGGAAGCGACGGGGTGATCGACGCACGCGACCCTCTCCAAAAAGCCCGGAGCGGAAGCGACGGGGTTCCGCGTTCCTCGGCCGACTGGAGCCTTGACGCGTCGTACACCAGTCATGTACAGTGGTCTTTATGAAGATCAACGCCTCCGAATTCAAGGCCCGCTGCCTGCGGCTTCTCGACGAGGTGAGCCGAACGGGCGAGGAACTCGTCATCCTCAAGCGCGGGCGGCCGGTAGCCCGTCTGGTGCCGGCACGCGACGACAAGGTGTGGCTCGCCCTGCGCGGGCGCGGCGCGTTTACGGGAGACCCGTTCGCAGTCGTCGTCGAGGAATCCGCGATCGAAGTCTTGCGATGACGAAGCCGCCGCTCCTCGACACGCATGTCTGGGTCTGGTGGATACTGGGCGACACCCGGCTTTCCACCCGCGAGCGCATGGTGTTGGACGACCTTCCGAGCGGTCGGCGACCCTGCCTCTGTGACATCAGCCTCTGGGAGGTTGCGATGCTCGTGCAGCTCGGTCGACTGCGGCTCGACGATGCCCTCGAGGATTGGCTGCGGATCGCAGCTTCACCGGCCACGGTCGAGGTGATCCCCATCACGCCCTCCGTCGTCGCGGAGATGAATCGCCTCCCGACGACTTTTCACCAGGATCCTGCCGATCGACTCATCGTGGCCACGGCCCGCGCCGGCAGGCTGCCATTGGCCACGCATGACACTCGCATCCGCCGATCGCGGCAGACGTTGCTCTGGGTGGCGTAGTCGCACAAGGATCAGACGGTCAGGTCGCCATGACGAAACCCCCGGCCGCCCCGATCACCTGCCGCGACGTGCACGTGCGGTTTCCCGGCGGCCGCGCCGTGCTCCGCGGCGTCGATCTCGACGTGCCGGCCGGCGGGGCCGTGTCGCTCGTCGGGCCGAGCGGCTGCGGCAAGACCACGCTCCTGCGGTGCATCGCCGGCCTCCACGCCCCCACCGCGGGCACGATCGAGCCCGTGCCCGCCGCCGTGCCCGCCGGCACGCTGGCCTACGTGTTTCAGGAGCCGGCGCTGCTCCCCTGGCTCGATGCGGTGCACAACGTGATGCTCCCGCTCGACCTCGTCGGCGGCGGCACGCCTGCCGAGCGGCGGGCCGCCGCCGAGCACTGGCTGGGCGAGGTGGGCTTTAGGGCCGACGACCGCGCAAAGCGGCCGGGCGAGCTCTCCGGCGGCATGAAGATGCGCGTGTCGCTCGCGCGGGCGCTCGTCACCGAGCCCGCGATCCTGCTCCTCGACGAGCCGTTCGCCGCGCTCGACGACCTCCTGCGCACGCGGCTCACGGAGCTGCTCCTCGACCTGCACGCCCGCCACCCACGCACGATGGTGCTCGTCACGCACAACGTCGGCGAGGCGATCGTGGTGGGCGACGAGGTGTGCGTGATCGACGGCGGCCGCGTGGGCGGCCGCGTGGCGATCGACCTCCCGCGGCCGCGGCCCGCGCGAGCCCGCGGCGGCCCGGCCTTCGGCCGGCTCTACGAGGCCGTGTCCGACCTGCTCGCGGAGGCCGCCCGATGAGCCGCCCGCGCATCCCTCTCGCGCAGCTCGCGCTCGAAGCGCTGCCCGCGGTGGCGGTGGCCGTGGGCGTGGTCGCGTTCTGGCAGTTCGCCGTGGGCCACTGGCAGGTGCCGGCCTACCTTCTGCCCTCGCCTGCGCAGGTGGCGACGGCCCTGTGGGAGAAGCGCGAGGCCCTGCTCCATGCGTTTTGGGTGACGGCCCGGGCCGCGGTCGCGGGGCTCGCAGCGGCGGCGGTCGTGGGCACGCTGCTCGCGATCCTCTTCAGCCAGTCGCGGGTGATCCGCACCGCGCTCTACCCCTACGTGGTGTTCCTCCAGACCGTGCCGATCGTGGCGATCGCGCCCCTGCTCATCACCTGGAGCGGCTACGGCGAGCGGACGGTGATCCTGGTATCGGCGATCATCGCGCTGTTTCCGATTCTCTCGAACGTAACCGCCGGGCTCCTCGCGCTCGACCCCAACCACCGCGACCTGTTTCGGCTCTACCGGGCCGGCCGCTGGCCCACGCTCCTGCGGCTCCGGCTGCCGACGGCGATGGGCCACCTCGCGCTCGGCCTCCGCATCAGCTGCGGGCTGGCCGTGATCGGGGCGATCGTGGGGGAGTTTTTCGTGGGCCGCGGCAGCGATTTTCCCGGGCTCGGGGCGGTAATGGACCGCTGGCTCGCGATGGGGAAGACCGACGCGCTGATCGCCGCGGTGCTGCTTTCGTCGCTTCTGGGGCTCGTGATGTTCGCGGCGGTGAACCTGCTGACCGGCCGGCTGCTCCATAAATATGTTCAGGGAACGGGCGACTGACGAGCGCCGCGGCACCCCCGGGCTTCCGCCCGGGGCTTTCCGGGGGCACGGTACACTCTCCGCTTTCGGAACGCCCCCATGCGCCGCTTCACGCTGCTGATCCTGGCCGCCTTGCTCGCCGGCTGCGGCACGCCCGCAAGGCCGCCCGCCGATGCCGCGCGGGGCACGCCCACGGTGCTCCAGCTCAACTGGTTTCCGGAGGCGGAGCACGGCGGGTTCTACACGGCGCTCGTCGACAAGCTCTACGACGCCGCGGGGCTCGCCGTGGAGATCCGCCCCGGCGGCCGCGCCGCCCCGATCGCGAGCGAATTGGCGAGCGGCCGCGTGCAGTTCGCGGTGGCGAACGCGGAAGACGTCGTCATGTTCCGCAGCCAGGGGGCCGACATCGTCACCGTGATGGCCGCCTGCCAGCACCATCCGCGCTGCCTGCTCGTGCGGACAGACAGCGGCGTGAAGACGTTCGCCGACCTCGGGGCGAAGGGGATCACGCTCCAGGTGCAGCAGGGGCACGCGTTCCTCGAATACATGCGGTCGAAGGGGCTGCTCGCGGGCGTGAAGGAGGTGCCCTACACCGGGGGCGTGGCCCTCACCGTCCACGACCCGAAAATGGCCCAGCAGGGCTACGTGTATTCGGAGCCGCTGCTCGCCCGGCAGCAGGGCGTGGAGATCACCACGCTCATGCTCTCCGACATCGGCTTCGATCCCTACTCGAGCGTGCTCGTGACCACGGGCAAGATCGTGCGCGAGCGGCCCGAGCTCGTGAAGAAGATGGTGGCGGCGGCGATCGAGGGCTGGCGGAGGTATCTGGCCGATCCGGCCGCCACGAACGCCCGGCTCCTGAAGGTGAACGGCGAGGGCCTGACCGCGGAGATGCTCGACCACGGGGTGGCGACGCTCCGCGGCCTCTGCCTCCCCGACGGCATGCCGCCGGAGAAACTCGGCACGATGACGGCGGCACGGTGGGACGAACTGCTCGCCCAGATGACGGCGCTCGACCCGAGCCTCGCCGGCAAGGTGAAGGCCACCGACTGCTACACGCTCGAGTTTCTCCCGTAGGACAGGCGTCCCGCCTGTCCGAGCGAAACGCAGCGCTCTTGCTGGACAGCCGAGACGGCTGTCCTACGGCTCCCGCTTGCCCCGCCGCCTAGAATCCCCGCGGACGTCCTCCCGGCATGCACGCCGCCCACCCGGCGATGCATGCTCCCCCGCTCAACTCGATCGCCTTCGTCGGCAGCTACGTGCCGCGCCGCTGCGGCATCGCCACGTTCACGCACGATCTGCGGTCGGCCCTGGCGACGCACCTGCCCGACGCGTCCTGCGTCGTCGTGCCGCTCACCGACGCCGCGTCCCGCTACGACTATCCCGCCGAGGCCCTGTTTGAAATTCGGGCCGACGACGCGGCGTCATACGAGCGGGCGGCGGCGTTTCTGAATCTCCGCAACGTCGACGTCGTGTCGCTGCAGCATGAATACGGCATCTTCGGCGGCGAGGCGGGGAGCCACGTGCTCGCGTTGCTCGAGCACCTCCGCGCGCCGGTGCACACGACGCTCCACACCGTGCTCGCGCGGCCCTCGCCCGAGCAGCGCCGCGTGATGGACGACGTGCTCCACCTCTCGGCCCGGCTGGCCGTGATGACCGACCGCGGCCGGGCGCTGCTCGAGGAGGTGTATGGGGTGTCCGCCGACCGGATCGACGTGATCCCGCACGGCATCCCCGACGTGGGCCGGGAGACGGACGGCGCGGCCAGGCACCGGCTCGGCCTCGAGGGGCGCCGCGTGCTGCTCACGTTCGGGCTGCTCTCGCCGGCCAAGGGGATCGAGCACGTGATCGACGCCCTGCCCCGGATCGCTGCGGCCCACCCGCGCGTGCTCTACGTCGTGCTCGGGGCCACGCATCCGCACCTCGCGGCCCGCGAGGGCGAGCGCTACCGCGACGCGCTCCGCCGGCGGGCCGGCGACCTCGGCGTGGAAGAGCACGTGGTCTTCCACGATCGCTACGTCGACCTTCCCGACCTGCTCGCGTTCCTGAACGCGGCCGACATCTACGTCACGCCCTACCTCCACGAAGACCAGATCACCTCCGGCACGCTCGCCTATGCGTTCGGCTGCGGCAAGCCCGTGATTTCCACGCCCTACTGGCACGCCCAGGAACTGCTCGCGGACGGCCGCGGCGTGCTCGTGCCCTTCGCGGCGCCCGTTGCGATCGCCGCGGCCGCCTGCGACCTCCTCGGCGACGACGCCCGCCGGCGGGCGATCGGCGCGCGGGCCTGGCATCTCGGCCGCGAGATGGTGTGGAGCCGGGTGGCCGAACGCTACGCCGCCGCCCTGCGCCGCACGCGGGCGAGCGCCGCCGTGAAGCCGCGGCGGGCCGCACCGCCCACGCCCGAGCGCCGGCCGCGGCCCGCCCTCCCTCCGCTGCGGCTCGACCACCTCCTGCGGCTCACCGACTCCACCGGCCTCCTCCAGCACGCCACCTACGACATCCCGAACGCCGCCGACGGCTACTGCACCGACGACAACGCCCGCGCGCTGGCGCTCATGGCCGCCCTCGACGACCACGGCCTCGGCTCGCCGACCACGGCCCGGGCGGCCGCGACATACGCCACGTTCGTCGGCCACGCCTTCGTGCCGGCCACCGGCCGGTTTCGCAACTTCCTCTCGTTCGACAGGCGCTGGCTCGACGACGACGGCACCGACGACTGCCTCGGCCGGACCGTCGTCGCCCTCGGCGCCTGCATCGGCCGCAGCCGCCGCCCCGGCCTGCAGGCCTGGGCGATGCGGCTCTTCGCGCCGGCGATCGCGGCGCTCGAACACACCACGAGCCCCCGGGCCTGGGCGCTCGGCATCGTCGGCATCCAGGAAGCCCTGCGCCGGCTCGATGGCGACCGCCTCGCCGCCGGCGTGCGGGCCCGGCTCACCGCGCGGCTCGTGCGCCAGCAGCGGGCCAACGCCGCGCCCGACTGGCCGTGGCCCGAGGAAATCGTGGCCTACGACAATGCCCGCCTCTGCCAGGCCTTGATCTCGAGCGGCCGGTGGACCGGCGACGCGGCCGCGCTCGAGGCGGGGCTCGCCATGCTCGAGTGGCTCGTGGCAATGCAGCAGTCGCCGACGGGCCGCTTCGCACCGATTGGAAACCGCGGCTTCCTGCGCCGGGGCGGCCCGGCCGCCCCCTTCGATCAGCAGCCGCTCGAGGCCCACGCCACGATCGCCGCCTGCCTGGAGGCGTTTCACGCCACGGCGGATCCGGCCTGGGCCGACCGCGCCTGGAACGCCTTCGAATGGTTCCTCGGCCACAACGTCGCCGGCCTCGCCCTCTGCGACCCCGCCACGGGCGGCTGCCGCGACGGCCTGCTCGAGGACCGCACCAACGACAACCAGGGGGCGGAGTCGACGCTCGCCTGGCTCGGCGCGCTCGTCGAGATGAACGCCTTCACCTCCCCGGCACCACCGCGCCATGAACATCACCCGCACCGGACTGCTCCTGCGGCCCAACAACGCCCGCGTCCTCTACCGGCCCTTCGAGCCGCCGCATCCGCAGCGGGCGATGAGGATCGTCGGCCGGATCATGGCGCTCGGGGATGAGGAGGCGGATCGCCTGCTCGGCGACGTGCTCGCGGAATTCCACGGCCGCCACCAGCGGCTCGTGGCCTTCCTCCGCGAGCGGTTCGAGGCCGTGCGCCATCACCTGCTCACCGACCAGCCGCTGTCCGAGGCCCGGCAGCTCCTCATCGGCTCCTACTTCACGCAGGAATACGCGCTCGAAAGCGCCGCCCTCTTCAATCCGTCGATGGTCTGGCATCCCCGGCAGGACGGCCTCCCGCCGGGCACGCGGCGGTTCATCATGAGCCTCCGGGCCACAGGCGAAGGGCACGTGTCGAGCGTCGGCTTCCGCACCGGCACGATCGACGGCGCGGGCACGATCACGCTCGCGGACCCGACCGGCTTCGTGACGGCGCCACGGGTCGTGGCCGACAGCCGCTACGACAAGCCGCTGTTTCTCCGCAAGCTCGCCGAGCTCGGGATCGTCGACGGCTTCATCGACCTCGTGTTCGACGGGCTCGACGACCACTTCACGCTCGGCGACCTCGAGGCCACGCTCACCCAGGCCTCGCGGCAGCAGCGGCTGCGCCGCAAGGAGTGGGAGCCGTTCGCCGCCGCGATCCTGGCCCTCGCCCGGGCCAACTACGAGGTCGAGTGCGACGCCGAGTCCGATATCTCGGAGCGGGTGATCTTTCCCTATTCGCCGGCGGAGACCAACGGCATCGAGGACGCGCGGTTCGTGCGGTTCGAGGAGCCCGACGGCGCCGTCCATTACTACGCCACGTGCACGGCGTTCGACGGCAACGTGACGCTGCCGCAGTTTCTCGCCACCGACGACTTCGTGCGGTTCAAGGTGAGCACGCTCAACGGCCCCGAGATCGCCAACAAGGGCTTCGCCCTGTTTCCGCGGCGGATCCACGGCGCCTACGCGATGCTCTCGCGGCAGGACGGCGAGACCGTGTCGGTGATGGAGTCGGACATGCTCCACTTCTGGTATTCGCGCCGGCTCGTGCTCCGGCCCACGCAGCCGTGGGAGTTCGTGCAGATCGGCAACTGCGGCTCGCCGATCGAGACGCCGCAGGGCTGGCTCGTGCTCACGCACGGCGTGGGACCGATGCGGAAGTATGCGATCGGGGCCGCGCTCCTCGACCTCGACGACCCGACGCGCGTCATCGGCAGACTGCGGGAGCCGCTCCTCAGCCCCGGCGAGAACGAGCGGGCCGGCTACGTGCCGAACGTCGTCTACAGCTGCGGCGCGGTGGTGCACGCAGGCCTGCTCGTGATCCCCTACTCGATGAGCGACTACGCCACGACGTTCGCCACGGTGCCGCTGGCCGACGTCCTCGCCGCGATGGAGCCCGCGTAGGGCAGGCGTACCGCCTGCCCTACTTTCGCTTCTTCTTCGCGACCTTCTTCTTCGCGGCTTTTTTCTTCACGGCCTTCTTCGCGGCCTTCTTCTTCACGGCCTGCTTCTTCACGGCTTGCCTCGGCTTGCCCGTGCCCCGCTTCAGCCGCGCCGTGGCGGCCGCCGCGACCTCGTCGAGAAAATCATGCGCTTCGGCTGCCAGCTCCTTCTCCGACAGCGGCTCCACCTCGTCGATGATGAACAGGGCGAGTTCGCCCCGCCGCTGGGCATCGCAGAGCGTCTTGTATTCTTCGAGCGTGAGGTCGTCGTGGTCCTGGTCCTCGCTCGTGAGAAACTCGAAGCCCACGCGGGCCTTCGGGTCCCAGCCGTCGATGTGGAAATTGACGCCATACTCGCGGAACACCTGGTTGCGCTTGATCGCGTAGCCCCGGGCGCGGAACAGCCGGGCGAGGAGGTCGCAGCCGTCGAATTCGGAAACTGTCTCGGGCATGGTGTGGAGCCTGCGGGTGAAGGGATCGGCGGCCGGAAGCCGCGAGAAGGATACCGGATCGCCGCGCACCCCGGCCAGCACGCAAGCCCGCAATCCGCGGAGGTGACAGACACCCCCTGCCCGGGGTATGCTGCCAAGGTCGGTTCGCAGCCCGCTCGCGCTCTGGAGGTGTCTCCCATGCGTCATCCGGCTTCCATCTGCATCGCCTCGTTCCTTCTGCTCGGCGCGATCGGCGCCGGCGCCGCCGAGCCCACGCCTCCGCGGCCCGGCAGTGCGCCGCCCCGCACCGGCCAAACCCAGAAGTTCGGCTCCGGCACGATCACGCACCGCTCCGACGGCACGAGCAGCCAGACGCGGCCCTTCGGGTCGGGCTCGATCACCACCGAGCGCACCCGCGACGGCCGCACGATCACGGGCCAGACGCAGAAGTTCGGCTCCGGCACGATCACCCGCTGGTCCGACGGCACGACCACGCAGACGCGACCCTTCGGCTCCGGCTCGCTGACCACGGAGACGTCGCGCGACGGCCGCACCGTGACCGGCCAGACGCAGCAGTTTGGCTCGGGCACGATCACGCGCCGCTCCGACGGCTCGTCGAGCCAGACCTCGCCCTTCGGCAACGGCACGCTCCAGCGCGACACCCCGGGGCGGAAGTAGGGCAGGCTTCAGCCTGTCATGAACCTTCCCACTCGCCGCACCAGTCGGCCACGTCGGTGTGCGGCCACACGCCCACGTGCACGAGTTTCTCGTCGCTCACCTCCGGCAACGTGGGCGGCATGCGTCGGCACTGCCCCCAGCCGGCCCGCGGGTCGGCGCCCGCGGCCCGCTTCCAGAATCGACACGTGCCGCACGCCTGCCCGTCGTCGGCGATCCCTAGTTCGTCGTCCATGGTTCCCAGTCTACATGCTGCGTAACCGCACTCCCGCCGGTCCGGGCGCGGTCATTCAGGGTTGAGGTCGATCCACACCTCGTCTCCCACGGCCACCCGCTGGAACGGCTCGGGGTCGAACTCCACCTCCAGGCTGCCGCTCACGCGGCTCCACTCGACCCGCGTGATGCGGCCCACGAGCGTGCGATTCTCGGCGGTGTTTCCCCGGCACACCGGATCGCCGACGAACAGCGCACCCGCCGCGATCGCGATCCCGCACACGCCCGCCATCAGCACCGGCCCCGTCGCGCCGCCGGCCTGGCCGGCGCCGCCCGCTCGCTGCAGTTTCATCTCGACCTCCTCACGATGATTGAATGACAACGTCATGCCGACCCCGTCGCTTCCGCTCCGGGCTTCTTGGATTCATCTCCTCACCGGGCCTTCGCTCGCCGGGAGGAAATGAATCACATTCGCGGGGAGCGTACCTGTCATGCAGTCAGAGGGCCAAGCCCGCGTAGGCGAGGAGGGCCGACGCGGCGACGCTCGCCACCTCGACGCCGCCGCCCTGCGGCCACCGCGCGCGGGCGAACGCCGCCCCCGCGAGGATCGCCGTCGCCACCGCGCACTCGACGGCGAGCACCCGCGGCGTGGCCTGCTGGGCCACCCGGATCGCGAGAAACACCGCCCCGACGAGCCCGCCGCCCGCGAGGCCCCACAGCCATCCCCGGCCGAAGAGTCGGCAGAGGACAACGGCCGCCAGGTGCATCGCGTAGGGAAAGAAGAGCTCGCGGTTGCCTGTCGCGACCGACGCCCCGAGCCAGGCCAGGCTCGGCGCCGCGAGGAGGAGCGCCTCCAACCGCGGGCCGGCGAACGCGAGGAGCACGAACGCGGCCCCGCCCACGAGCGTCCAGGGCGGGCCGCCGCAGGCGAACGCCACCGCGAGAAACGCGACCTCGCCGACGACGAACCCGATCCGCTGCATCGCCGCGCTCCTGTCGTTGCCGAAACCGGACCGGCGTCACGATACTGGGCGGATCATTCCGGAGGAAACCGCATGCCCGACATCGCCCAGTGGATCGCCCAGCTCTCCGCCGCCGACGCCGCGACGCGGGCCGAGGCCGCCGAGAGGCTGTGCCGCGCGGGGCTCGACGCCGTGCCCGCCGCTGTGCCGCTCGTGAAGGCGTGCGGCGACGCCCACGACGAGGCGCGCGACTGGGCCGTGGCGGCCCTCGAGGAACTCGGCAGCCCGCCCCCCGAGGCGATCGGCGAACTCACGGCGCTCGTCGCCAGCGGCCACCCGCTCGTCGCCTACTGGGCGACGACTCTGCTCGGGCGGTCTGGGCAGGCTGCGGCGGCCGCAACGGCCGCCCTCGCGGCGGCGCTCGACGCTGGAGCGGATCCGGCCGTGGCGGAGCGGGCCGCGTGGGCGCTGGGGAAGGTCGGGCCCCGCGCAGCCTCGGCGCGGCCGGCCCTCGAACGCGCCGCGTCCGCCCCCAACCCGCGACTGGCACGTCTTGCCCAGGAAGCCCTGGCCGCCATCGGGCCGTAAAGCTGATCCACCCTCTGCCCGCCGGGGCCATGCCGCCCCCGCGCCGCCGCCGATACGAAAGGCGTGTATTCCGCGCGCCTCGTCATTTTCTCGTGCGTCGTCGTCGCCTTCGCCCCCGTCGCCCGGGCGCAGATGGCCGGCATGGGCCCCGCGCCCAAGCCGGCCGGCGCGATCCTCGTGGCGAGCTTCAACATCCAGGTGTTCGGCGAGTCGAAGATGGCCAAGCCGCACGTCGTCGAGGTGCTCGCCCGGGTGGTCCGCCAGTTCGACATCGTGGCGATCCAGGAGGTGCGGGCGAAGTCCGACGAGATCGTGCCCGCGTTCGTGCGGGCGGTGAACGCCGACGGCAGCCGCTACCACTGGGTGATCGGCCCGCGGCAGGGCCGCACGGTGAGCAAGGAGCAGTATGCGTTCATCTACGACACGACGCGGATCGAGGTCGATCCGTCGAGCGTGGGCATCGTGCCCGACCCGCAGAACAGGCTCCACCGCCCGCCGATGCACGCCCGCTTCCGCACCCGGATCACGCCCGCGGAGATGGCGTTCACCTTCTGGCTCGTCGACATCCACACCGATCCCGACGAGGTGCCGCAGGAGCTCGACGCGCTCGCCGGCGTCTTTCAAGGGATGCAGGCCGCGCGGCCCGACGAAGACGACGTGATCCTGCTCGGCGATCTCAATGCCGGGCCGCCCGAGTTCAAGGCGTTTCAGCGGATCCCCGGCATCACCTGGGCCGTGGCGGGCACGACCACGAACACGCGCCGCACGAAGACCTACGACAACCTCGTGTTCGCCCGGCCCGCCACGAGCGAATACCTCGGCGGCTGGGGCGTCGTCGACCTGCAGACCACGTTCGGCCTGCCGCTCGAGCACGCGCTCGAGGTGTCGGACCACAATCCGGTGTGGGGCGCGTTCTATCCTGCCGAGGTCCGGGGGGCGGGCCTGCCACCGATGGCGGGCGCCGCCACCCCGGTCCTCCGTTAGCAACTACAGCAGGCCGCCGCCCAGGCCTGAAAACGCCCGCAGCATGCCCACGAGCACCGCCGCCCGCGGCGAGATGATCGTGAGGGCGTAGAGCCGGCGGGCCTGCGGCGTCGCCGCGGGCATCCGCACCATCGCCGCCACCGGGCTGATGCGCGGCGAAACCAGGCCGAGCATGCTCAGCCGGCCCGCCTGCGTACCAAAACCGCCGAGCTGGCCGAACGACACGAGGTTCGAGAGCCGCGGGGCGATGAGGCCGAGCGGGCTGAACGTCGGGACGCCGGGCAGCGTGGGCAGCTTCGGCGACACCGGCCTGTTGAGCCGGGCGAGGATGCCGCCGCCACTGGCCGAGCCTGGCCGCGGGATCAGGCCCTGCGCGAACGAGGGGGCAGCCGGGGCCGACAGAGTCGCGGCCAGACACACGATCACGAGCAGTTTGCGAACCATCACGAAGTCTCCATGCGCATCGAGAGAACAGAGAAGCCGGGGCTTCCGCCGGCCGACCCCATTCGTGAGGCCGATTCAACCCGGCGTTCTCGACCCTAGTTGGAGAATTTTTTAGTGCAAATCCGGCCAAAAAGCCCGGAGCGGAAGCGACGGGGTCTGGCCCCGCGGCCGCCGCCGTTCCGTCACGGCCCCGCCGACCGCTTCCACACGGTCTTCCCCTCCTTGATCGTCTCCGCGACCTTGATCGTCTGGATCTCGGCGGGAGGCACCGTGAGGGGGTTGGCCGAGAGGATCACGAGGTCGGCCAGTTTGCCCGGCTCGATCGAGCCCTTGCGGCCCTCCTCGCCATACATCCTCGCGCCGTCGATCGTGATCGCCTCGAGCGCCTCGAGCGGCGTCACCCGCTCGTCGGCCCCGATCACCTGCCCCGACCGCGACACGCGGTTCACGGCGGTGTGGATCGTGAAGATCTGGTCGAGCGGCGAGACGTTGAAGTCGGTGTGATTTGCGGGCCGGATGCCGAGCGCCCGCGCCGACTTCATCGGGCTGATGAAGTCGGCCTGGGCCCGGCCCCGGTTGGCCACGTGCGTGTCGCCGAAGTAGAAGCAGTGGAGCGTGAAGAACGAGGGCGTGATCCCCCACGCCTTGTACTTCTCGAGCTGGTCGCGGCGGATGAACTGCGAATGCACGCCGACGGTGCCCCGCGGCTTCGCAGGATCGCCGCCCGACGCGGAGCGGTGCGCCTCCAGGAGGGCGTCGATGGCGGCGTCGCCGTTGCAGTGCACGTAGAGCGTCGCCCCGCCGTCATACACCTTCTTCACCCACTCGTTGATCGTGGCCTGGGGAAACGACAGTTCCCCGCGCCAGTTTTTCTGGCCGGCCGGGCCGTCGGTGAGATAGGGCGTGGTGAAGCAGGCGGTCCGTCCCTGCGGCGAGCCGTCGGCCACGACCTTCACGCCGCCGATCCGCAGCCGGTTCGTGTAGTCGGGTTCGTTCCGCGGCGGCTTGCCGGCGAACACGGCGTCGATCTCGGTGATGAACGGCAGGGCGACGACGTCGAGCTTGAGGGCCCGGCGGTCGGCGAGGATCCGCAGGAGGTCGAGCTGGTGCTTCATCGTGGCCCCCTCCTGGGCCGTCGTGATGCCCTCGCGCAGGTAGAGGTCCTGGCCGGCGGCGAGCAGCTCGAGCGTTTCGTCGTCGCCCGGGCCCGGCACCTGGGAGAAGATCGGGAGGAACGCCGTCTCGAAGAGCAGGCCGTCAGGCTCGTTCGAGCCGGGCTCGCGGCCGATCACGCCCCCCGGCGGCGTCGGCGTGGCGGCGGTGACCGAGTAGGCGGCCAACGCCTTCGAGTTGAGCATCGCGCCATGCCCCGACACGTGGACGAGAATCACGGGGTTGTCGGGAAACGCGGCGTCGAGCTCCTGCTTCGTGGGCGCCCGCTTCTCGGCGAGGAGCTCGGGGTCGTAGCCGAATCCCATCACGAATTTCCCGGGGCCGATCGTGCGGCGCTCCTGCACCTTCTTGAGGGCCGTGATCACGTCAGCCACGCTCTTGCAGGGCCCCGCCGGCGGCGACGCGCACAGCGCCTGGGTCTGCACATCGACGAGCGCCATGAAGTGGCTGTGGCCGTCGACGAAGCCGGGCACGAGCGTTTGCCCGGCGAGGTCGGTGACCTCGGTGGCCGGGCCCGCGAGCTTCATCACCTCCGCCTCGGTGCCGACGGCCACGATTTTTCCGGCGGTGATCGCCACGGCGGCGGCCGTCGGCTGGGCGGGATTCACTGTCACGACCGGCCCGCCGCGGATGATCCGCTCGGCCGGCGCGGCAGCGGCCACGGCACATGCCGCCAGGCACGGCAGCCAGGCGAGCAGCATGGCGCGAGGGCGAAGAAAGCGAACCACAAACACGCTCGGCATGGTCAGTCCTCCAGTTGGCCGGTGAGGCGGAAGTATTTCTGCAGCACGAGCAGCGACGTGAGCAGCTCGTGCCGGGGATCGAAAAACCGGCGCACGTAGGCGTGGGCGTTGTCCGAGATCCGCTCGGCCTCGGCGGGATGCGCGATGTAGTAGCGCAGCTTCTCCTCGAGGTCGGCGTAGTCGGGGCGGATCTCGATGTAGTGCTCCTCCGGCTCGAGCGTACCCTCCATGAACCAGGTCTCGTAGGTGGGCCGCGGCATCACGGCGACAGAGTTCGACGACATCGCCCACTTCAGGTTGCTGGCCACGTCGTTCCCCTCGAGCGAGATGATGAACTTGTAGCGCAGATGATCGTAGAGCGTGAGCGGCCCGCCCCGCCATTCGGCCGGCACGTCCGGGCCGTCTTTCACCGAGCGGGCGTCGCACAGCGGGTGGCCGTGAAACATCTCCAGGAACTTCCGCCGGTGCGGCTTGTGGCTGATGCTGCCGCGAAAGATCGCCTGGTCGCGCTTCTCGGCGAACGAAAGTCTGTCGTTCAGAAAAATAAAATGCCGCACCTTGTCGAGGTTCAGGAGCACGGAGTTGCGGTTGTCGCCGTGGATCGGCCGGCTCTTCACGATCGTGGGCTCGGGCGGCACGTCGCGGATATCGCCGAACAGATACTGCCAGCGGAGCGCGGGGTCGAACCAGCGCAGGTATTCGTAGCAGTCGAAGAAGTAAACGGTGAGTTTCCGGCCGAGGCGGAGGTCGCCGATCCGCGGGGCGGAGGCGGAGAGGGGCGTGACGGCGTCGAGCTTGTTGCAGTAGTCGACGCGGTACTCGATCAGGTCGCGGTCGGGCCGGCCGGCGAGGCTCGCGAGCATTCCCGCGAGCCGGAGGCGCGTGATCGCCCGCGGCAGGCACCAGCGCAGCATGTTGCGCGCGTAGTAGGGAGTCTTCGTGTTTTTTCCGGTGCGGAACATGAAGCGGGCGCCTGTCGACGTGCCGCAGAGTACCACTCTGCGGCTACACACGTGCACCCCGCCGCCCTGTAGGTGCAGATTGTTCAATCTGCACCCCCGCCGACCGCAGAGTACCACTCTGCGGCTACAGGCTTGAACCCGTTCCATCTGCACCCCCGCCTGGACATGCTACGCTGATCTCGCATGTCCGCGCCTCTCCCCGCCCCTGCCCCGCCGTGCGTCGCCATCGAGATCGGCGGCACGAAACTGCAGATCGCCGTCGGCACGCCTGCCGGCGAGATCCTCGACCGCCGCCGGTTCGCCGTCGATCCGGCCGGCGGCGCCGCCGGCATCCGCGATCAGATCGCCGCGGCGCTGCCCGGGTTCGTCGGCCAATGGCGGCCCGCCGCCGTCGGCGTCGGCTACGGCGGCCCGGTCGACCGCCGCACCGGCCGGATCGTGAAGTCGCACCACGTGTCGGGCTGGGACGAGTTTCCACTCGGCGAGTGGCTCGCCGACGTCGCGAGCCTGCCCGTCGCGGTCGACAACGATGCCAATGTTGCCGCGCTCGGCGAGGCGCTCCACGGCGCCGGCCGCGGCTGCGATCCCGTGTTTTACGTGACGGTGGGGAGCGGCGTGGGCGGCGGCCTCGTGCGTGGCGGGAGGATCTTCCACGGCTCCGGGATGGGCGAGGCGGAGATCGGCCACCTGCGGCTCGGGCCCGCCGGCGAGATCACGGAAGACTACTGCTCCGGCTGGAGCCTCGACCGCCGCATCCGGTCGGCCGTGGCGGCGGCGCCGGCGAGCCCGCTCGCGCGGCTCGTGCAGGCGAGCCCCGGCCAGGAGGCCCGCCACCTCGGCCCGGCCCTCGCGGCGGGCGATCCGCTCGCGGCGGAGATCCTCGACGGCGCCGCCGAAAAGCTGGCGCTCGCCCTCTCGCACGTCGGCCATCTCTGCCATCCGGAGGTGATCGTGCTCGGCGGCGGCGTGGCGCTGCTCGGCGAACCGCTGCGGCAGGCCGTCGCGACGCACCTCGGGCGGTTTATGATGGAGGCGCTTCGCCCCGGCCCGCGTGTGGCCCTCGCCGCCCTGCGCGAGGATGCCGTGCCGGTCGGAGCGATCGCGCTCGCCGCCCACCGTTTTCCCACGCTCTTTCCCTGAGGAACGCCCGATGCCCGCCGCCCCGCCCTCCATCCCCGCCCTGCAGCCTTGGCTCCGCGGCTACATCGCCGCCCAGCACCGCGCGCTCGACAGCGTGAACCTCGCCGACGTGGAGCGGCTGATCGCGGCCGTGCGGGCCGTGTGGCTCGCCGACGGGCAGATCTTTGCGGCGGGCAACGGCGGCAGCGCGGCGAACGCCTCGCACTTCGCCACTGACCTCGGCAAGGGCTCGTCCGACAAGGTGTCGCGGCGGTTTCGCGTGCTCTCGCTCACCGACAACGTGGCCTGGCTGACGGCGATCGGCAACGATTATTCGTTCGACGACGCCTTCGTCCGCCAGCTCGAGAACTATGCCCGCCCGGGCGACCTCCTGCTCGCCGCGAGCGTGAGCGGCAACTCGCCCAACCTCGTGAAGGCGTTCGAGTGGGCCAATGCCCACGGCCTGGAGACCGCAGCCATCGTGGGCGGAAAGCGCGGCCGGCTGGCCGACCTCGCCCGCCATGCGATCGTGGTCGACGACACGCACTACGGCCGCGCGGAAGACGTGCAGATGCACGTCTTCCACATGGTGTGCTATGCGTTCATGGAGGTGCCGGACGCGGCAACGTCGTCCTAGGGCACGGCCGGTGACAGGGCTCGCCGGCGGGCCCGTTCCTCCTTGTCGAATCCACGCCACTCCCAGGGCGGGCAGGCGTGCGGATCGGCCCACAGCCCCGCCTTGGCGTCGCGGGCAGCCTGCTCGGCATCGCGGAGCGTTCGGCTCTTGTCATACCGCTTGAAATGCCAGGCCATGCCCGTGGCCACCATCTCGCGGTTCACGTCGATGCCGTCCAC
>JBJSZP010000202.1:0-1146 GCA_046090365.1 Planctomycetia bacterium | reverse complement strand
GGCCAGGTCGAAGATCACGAGATCGCTCTTCACGCCCGCGTAGGCGACGGGCGTCGAGCCGGGCGTCCACGTCGTGAGGCTCGCCTGGTCGCGGGTGCGCACGACGTCGAGGCCCCCGAGCGCGGCCGGCGGCTTCGCCCGGAGCGTGGCCATGATCTCCTTCATTCGGTCCATGCCGCTCGCGCCGGGCAGCATGATGGAGATCTGGCGTTCCTGATGGCAGCCGTGCCGCAGGAACAGTTCGTCGAGCTTCTCGTGCGGCGTCCGCCCCGCGGCCTTGAGGGCGGCCGCCTGCTCGGCCATGAGGAGCGCCGCCACGCTGGCGTCCTTGTCGCGCACGTGCGTGCCGGCAAGGTAGCCGTGCGACTCCTCCGTGCCGAACACGAACCCGGCGGGCCCGAGCCGGTCGATCGCGGAGCAGATCCACTTGAAGCCCACGAGCTCGGTGTCGTCGACGGCGAGGCTGTGTGCCTCCGCCACGCGCCGCACGAGGCCGCTCGTGACGAGCGTGGTCACGATGTAGTCGCCCGGCCGCAGTTCTCCCCGCGCCTTCCGCCCCGCGATCGCCTGCTCACAGAGGAGGGCGCAGAGTTGGTTGCCCGCGAGCGTGGCCCAGGCCGAGCCCGGGGCGCGGGTGAGGGGCGCGGCGGCGCCGAGCCGGTCGCAGTCGGGGTCGCTCGCCAGCACGAGGTCGTCGCCGCGGCTCCGGGCCTCCTCGATCGGGCCGGTGAGGACCGCCGGGTTCTCGGGGTTCGCGACGTGCCCCGGCACGTTCGGGAAATCGCCGTCGGGCTTCTCGTGCGGGGCATAGAGCCGCAGGTTCGTGAAGCCGGCCCCGCGCAGCACCGGCACGACGGCGCTCGCGCCCACGCCGTGCAGGGGCGTGTAGAGAATGGAGAGATCGCGCGGCCCCGGCGCCGACTGCTCGAGGACGGCGGCGACGAACGCGTGGTCCATTTTTTCTTCGACGAACTGCACGCGGCCGTCGGCCACGGCGGCGTCGAAGCTTTCGCGCCGCACCGTGTCGACGTTCATCACGCGGTCGATGATCCCCTTGTCGTGCGGCGGCAGCACCTGCACGCCCCCCGACCAGTAGACCTTCACGGCGTTGTCGCTCGGCGGATTGTGGCTGGCCGTGACCATGAT
>JBJSZP010000201.1:0-1042 GCA_046090365.1 Planctomycetia bacterium | reverse complement strand
CGTTCGCTCGGAGTCACAGGCGCTGCGCCATCCATGGCTCCGCTGGTGACTCACGCCGGCTCCCGGGACACGGGGAGCCCGAAGCCTCCTCAACTGGAAAGGGGAGGCGAGGGGTTGCCCCTACCATTGAGCCGGCGTGAGTCACCAGCGGAGCCATGGATGGCGCAGCGCCTGTGACTCCGAGCGAACGAAGCCCATGGATGGGCGCAGTGAGCGTCCGGCGAGGTGGTACGGGGCAACCCCGAGCCGGCGCGTCAAGGCGCGGGCTGCATCAGCACGAGCACGACGCTCACCGCGTTGAAGAGCGCGTGGGCGAGTATGCCGGGCACGATCGAGCCGGTCTGGCGCGCGAGGATGCCGAGCACGATGCCCAGGGCCGTGAGCGGCACCCAGGCGAGCCCCTGGCCGAGGTGGGCGAGGGCGAAGGCGAGCGCTGCGCCTGCGATCGCGAGGCCGCCGGCGCGGGCGGCGCCGATCATGCCCGTGAGCCGGGTCTCGAGCCAGCCCTGGAGGATGCGGCGGAAGAAAAACTCCTCCACGATCGGGGCCGTCACGGTGGCGGCGAGCCACACGATCGCGAGCGATGCCGCGTCGCGGTGCTCGGCGAGAAACTCCACGAGCGGATGCCGGTAGGGCACGATCCGGTCGAGAAACGCCGCGAGCGCGAGGAGCGGGGCGACGACGAGCAGCACCGTGCCGAGGGCCTGTCGGACCGCCGCCGGCCAGTCGGCCACGTGGAAGCCGAGCATGGCCCACGATGCGCCGCGGCGTCGCAGATGGAGGACCGCGATCGCGGCGGCGCAGGCCGTGGCGAGCATCCCGGCCACGAGCTGCCGCTCGAGCGGCGGGGGCTGCGGCCCGAGCGACACGGCGAGCGTCTGCAGCACGAGGGCCACGGCGATGATCCACGCGACGTCGGCGCCGTCCCAGGTGACGGGACCGGCGTCGGCCTGCCGCACGAGCGCGGTTCCCTGCCAATGCCGCCGCACCATCGCCACGAACGTGCCCACGCTTCCCAGCACGGCGAGCGCCGCCATGGCGA
>JBJSZP010000200.1:0-8694 GCA_046090365.1 Planctomycetia bacterium | reverse complement strand
GATCATCCCTATGGACGAGGCGTTGGCGACGGTGGCGCTCGACCTGGGCGGCCGCCAGGCGGTCGTCTTCGACGTCGTCTTTCCGGTGCCGACCATCGGCACCTTCGACGCCCAGCTCGTCGAGGTGTTCTGGGAGAGTTTCGCCGCCACCGCGGGCGCGAACGTCCACGCCGTGCTCCACCACGGCCGCAACGGCCACCGCATCGCCGAGGCGGTCTTCAAGGGCCTGGCCCGCTCGCTCCGGATGGCGGTCGAGCTCGACCCGCGGCAGCCGGGCATCCCGAGCACCAAGGGCACGCTCACGCAGACGTGACCGCCCCAGGAGTCCGGTCACTCCGTGACCGCCCCAGGAGTCCGGTCACGCCGTGACCGGATCACGACGGTCGCGGGGCGCGCGGGCTCGGGGCTGCCCGACCCCGTCGCCCGGACGTTCACTCCGGCCATCCTGGCCTCCGTTCACTCGATGCTGGCTGCGCTTCGGCATCCTGCCTGCGCTTGCCATCAACGCCGGCTCCGGGGTACGGGCAGCCCCTCGCAGGTGCGAGCCGAAGCGTAGCCGCGTGCACGGGCACTGCTGCCCCAGGAGTCCGGTCACTCCGTGACCGGATCACGACGGATGCTGCGTCAACGCTGACCCGGTTCCGGCGGAACCGGCCTCCCGGGGCAGAAACCTGCCCGGCTCACTCGTTGACGTAGGTCTCGAGGAACCGCGCCAGGCGGTGGAAGTCGCTGCCCCGCTCGACGTATCGCACCACGGTGACGAGCGTCTCGGGATTCACGAGTTCCTCGAACGGCACGTAGTTCAGGTCGAGCTGCCCCGACACGCTCACCATCACGCCGTTCAAGCCCCGCTCGGCGAGCGCCCGGTAGGCTCCCACGCCCAGCTGGCTGCCGAGCATCACGTCGAAGGCGTGGGGCTTGGCGCACCGCGACTCGTAGCCGAGCTGCAGGCCTACCACCTTGCGGCTGCGGCCCGTCTGCCTCTTGAACTCGTCGGCCACGAGCTTGGCGAACATCTTGCCGAGCTGCACGTGCGAGATCGAGATGTGCCCGTGGTCGTCGCGGGGAATGCCCTCCAGGCTCTTGGCAGGGAGGTATTCGGCCAGCCCCTCGGCCAGCACGATCACGCCGTACTGCTTGCCCTCCTGCTCCTCGCGGACCCGCATCGTCTTCACGATCCGGTCGACGACGAGATCGATGTTCATCACCGGCTTGATCCGCGTGGTGCCGTCGGGGCCGGTCACCGTCTCCTCGCCCCGGTACTTCCCATGGACGTCCTCGACGCTGATCACGAGGCTCGCCTCGCCGGCGATCGCGGCCCCGTAGGAGAGCCAGCCGGCACTGCGGCCCATCGTCTCGCAGAGGAAGTAGCCGCGGCTCGCTTCCGCGTCGTAGAGGAGGTTGCGGATCTCGCCGCCGAGCGTGTCGACCGCCGTGAAGTAGCCGAAGGTGAAGTCGATGCCCATGTAGTCGTTGTCGATCGTCTTGGGCAGGTGCACGACGGGCATCCGCGGGGCGTCGGCCGGCAGCCGATCCTGGTACATCTTGAACTTGTTGGCCGTCTTCAGGGTGTCGTCGCCGCCGATCGAGATCAGCGCCTCCACCCCCAGGCTCCGCAGGCCGGCGTACACGTTCGCCAGCGGCCGCGACCGCTCGGGATCGTCGAGGTGGGCCGGCGCCGAGACGTGCTTGCCGGGATTCGTGCGGGCGGTGCCGAGCATGATGCCCTGGCCGCTCCGCGTGCGCTTGAGGAACTCGGGCGTGATCTTGATGTAGTCGCGGCCGGCCACGAGCGGCTGGGCCGGCGAGAAGTCGGCCAGCGACGAGTAGCCGTGCTTCATCCCGATCACCTCCGTGCCCTGCCGCATGAAGGAGGTGGCCGCGGTCGAGATCACGGCGTTGGCGCCGGGCGCCGGGCCGCCGGCGAACAGGATCGCCACGCGGCGGAAGTGATGGGCGGGCTGCGGCGGGCGGGAGAGAGACTCGGTCATGGAGGGCTCCTGGGTTCAGCCGGCCAGCATTCGTTCCACGAACGTGGTGTCGAACTGGGCTTCGTGGAAGGCGGTGTTGGCGAGGAGTTCGAGGTGGAGCGGCACCGTCGTGGCGATGCCGGCCACGCGGAGCTCCTTGAGGGCACGGACCATCGTGTCGATCGCGTCCTTGCGGGTGGGCTGGTGGACGATCAGCTTGCCCACGAGCGAGTCGTAGTGGGGGGGCACGACGTAGCCGGTCGTGGCGTGGGAATCCCAGCGGACGCCGAAGCCCCCCGGGGCGATGATCCGCTCGATCCGGCCGGGATTGGGGCGGAAGTTGTGGGCCGGATCCTCGGCATTGATCCGGCACTCGATCGCATGGCCGCGCGGGACGATGTCGTCCTGCCGGAGGTCGAGCTTCTCGCCGGCCGCCACGCGGATCTGGGCCTTGAGCAGGTCGATCCCGGTCACCATCTCGCTCACCGGGTGCTCCACCTGGATGCGGGCGTTGACCTCGATGAAGTAGAAGTTGTCCTGCTGGTCGACGATGAACTCGACCGTGCCGGCGGAGTAGTAGCCGGCCGCCTTCGCCAGTCGCACGGCCGCCTCAGCCATCGCCTGGCGCGTGGCCTGCGGGAGCCGCGGCGAGGGGCTTTCCTCGATCAGCTTCTGGTGCCGCCGCTGGGTGGAGCAGTCGCGCTCCCAGAGGTGGAACACCTGCCCGTGCTGGTCGCCGAGGATCTGGATCTCGACGTGCCGCGGCCGCTCGATGTACTTCTCGATGTAGATGCCGGGATTGCCGAAGGCGGCTTGGGCCTCGGCCGAGGCCTGCTGCCAGGCGCTCGCCAACGCCAGGTCGTTGGCCGCCACCCGCATCCCCTTGCCGCCGCCGCCGGCCGTGGCCTTGAGGAGCACCGGAAACCCGATCTCCTTGGCGATCCTGACGGCCTCCTGCTCGCTCGTGAGCAGCCCCTCGCTGCCGGGCACCGTCGGCACGCCCGCCTTGCGGGCCAGGGCCCGGGCCGAGTTCTTGTCGCCCACCATCTCCATGGCCTCGGGCGTGGGCCCGATGAAGCCGATGTCGCACGAGCGGCAGACCTCCGCGAAGTGCGAGTTTTCCGAGAGGAAGCCGTAGCCGGGGTGGATCGCCTGCACGTTGCCGATCTCGGCCGCGCTGATCACGCGGTCGATCTTGAGATAGCTGTCGGCGCTCCGGGCAGACCCCACGCAGATCGCCTCGTCGGCCAGCTCCAGGTAGGGGGCGCCGCGGTCGGCCTCACTGAAGATGGCCACCGTCTCCACGCCGAGCTCGCGGCAGGCGCGGATCACGCGCAGGGCGATCTCACCGCGGTTGGCAATCAGGATCCGTTTGAACATGGCGCGGAAAGCCCGGCGGGCCGCCCTCGGAGACGGGGCTCACGCCCCCGGGTCGACCTTGATCAGCGGCTGGCCAAACTCGACGGGCGCCCCGTTTTCCACGAGGATCGCCACCACCTGGCCCGACACGCCGGCCGGAATCTCGTTGAACACCTTCATCGCCTCGACGATGCATACGGTCTTTTCCGGGCCGATCCGGTCGCCCACCTTCACGAAGGGCGGGGCGTCGGGGCCGCTGGCCTTGTAGAAGGTGCCCACCATCGGGCTCTTGATGACGAGCATCCGCGCCTCGGCGGCCGACGGGGCCGCGGCCGCGGGCTCGGCGGGCGCGGCGGCCCGCGGTGCCGACCGGGCGGCCGGCGCCGACACGGCCACCACCTCGCCGCCCCGCTTGATCCGCACGCCGTGGTCCCCCTGCTTGAGGTCGATCTCGGAGAGATCGTGCTCCTCCATCAGCTCGATCAGCTGGCGCACCTTCTTGACGTCGAACAGGTCGACCGATTTCTTCGCGGCACTCATGCGGGCGTGCATTTCCTTTCCGGCGGGAAACCCGGGGATTTCGCGGCGAAGGTAGCCCGGGCGGCGCGTTTCAGTCAAGGTAAAGGGAGGCACCCCGCGGCGGGCGGGCGGCGAATCGACGTTTCGACTGGCGGTTTTGTCAGACTCCGAGGAGGCGGCCGTGGGCCCGCGAGCACTCGACCACGTGCCCGGCGACCTGCCGCGGCTCGAGCCGCGCGCTCCCGACACGAGCAAGCGCGACTACGGCCGCGCGGTCGTCGTGGGCGGGTCCTCGGGCATGGCGGGCGCGCCCGCGCTCGCCGCGATGGCGGCCCTCGCGAGCGGGGCCGGCCTCGTGGAGATGCTCGTGCCCGAGAGCGTGGCCGCGATCGCGGCGGGCTTCGACCCGTGCGTCATGACCCGCGGACTCCCGGCGGAGACCGAGGGCACGTTCGCCGCCGCGGCCGGCGCCGCGATCCGCGCGCGGTGCCAGGCGGCCGACGCCGTGGCCGTGGGCCCGGGGCTCGGCCGCAGCGCGGCCGTGGCCGAGATCGTGCGCGACCTGTGGCATGCGCTCCCGCAGCCGGCCGTGTTCGATGCCGACGCGCTGTTTGCCCTTGCGCAGATCAACCGCTGCGAGCTCGCGCGGCACGCCGGGCCGCGGGTCGTCACGCCGCATGCCGGCGAGATGCTCCGGCTGCTCGGCATCGATGCAGCCAGCGACCGCGGCCGCGACCGCCCCTGGCTGGAGGCCCGGGCGGCGGAGATGGCGCATGCGATCGATGCCGTGGTCGTGCTCAAGGGGCCGGCGACGCTCGTGGCTGACGCCGCCCGCCGCGCACACAACGAGACGGGCAATCCCGGGATGGCGACGGCGGGCACGGGCGACGTGCTCACGGGCGTGGTCGTCGCGCTTCTCGCCCAGGGCCTCGCCCCCTTCGCCGCGGCCCGGCTCGCCGCCTGGGTGCACGGCCGCGCGGGCGACCTCGCCGCGGCCGACCTCGGCGAGATCTCGATGACGGCCCGCGACCTGCTCGCCCGGCTCAGCGGCGCCTGGCGCGCAGCGACCGCTCCACGATCCGCGTGACCTCCACGACGCCGTCGTCGCGGGCGATCCAGAGCCGCGTGCCCGCGGCCGGCTCGACGCGGTGGCCGCCGGTGAACGAGCCGAATGCCGGCAGCACGACGACCGACTCGTCGGCCACGAAGCAGCGGTCGGCGAGCCTGTCGCCGGCGGGGCCGCGGATGGAGACCGTGGGATGGAGATGCCCGCCCACGGTGATGCCGGCGCGGTGCGGGGCGGCCACGCTGCTCGCCGGCTCGTGCACGAATCGGAAGGGAGGCTCGTCGACGGCGGCGACGCAGGCGTCGATGCCGAGCCGGTCGGCGAGCGCCGCGGGGCTCTTCGCGAGGCCGCGGTCGTGATTGCCGAGCACGAGGATGACCTCGGCCGCGATCCGGGCCCGGCACGCGCGAAACTCCTCGATCACGGCCTCGGTGCAGCCGCTTCGCGCGTGGAGCAGGTCGCCGAGCACGATCACGCGCCGGGCCGCGTGATCGGCGGCAAGCCGCTCGAGTCGGGCGAGATCGCGCTGGGCGGACCCTTCCGGCACGGGAATCCCGGCCCGGCGAAACGTGGCCGCCTTCCCGAGGTGCACGTCGGCGAGGAGGAGCGTGCGCGTGGCGGGCACGAAGGCGGCGCGGCCGGCGAGCAGCTGCAGCGTGCAGTCGGCCTCCGTGCCGATGGTCATGGGCGCGTGCTCCGGGCGGCCGCCTCGGCGGGCTGGGCATCGGCCGCGGTCTCGAGGTCGCGGGCCATCTCCGTGATCCGCTCGAGCCAGCCCTGCGTGGTGAGCCGCGACTGCACGAACTCGGCCCAGATCGGGAACGCCAGCGGCGAGATCCGCGCCGTCTCCACGATCCGGATGTCCTTCGTGGCGATCGCCTCGAGCGCGCCGAGCAGGCGGCGAAACTCGAACTGCTGCTCGAGCACCTCGCGGCGGGCCTGGTCGAGGAGCATGTTGCCGGCGTCGTGCTCGAGGAGCACGTCGTAGATCAGCCCCGCCGAGGCCTGCGTCTGCCGGGTGGAACGCTGCGCTCCCGAGATCAGCCCGGCCACGCGGGCGATCTCGCGGAAGTGGCGGCGGGCCATCTCGGTGCCGTTCAAGCAGGCGAGCAGGTCTTCGAGGAGGTTCGCCGGAGAGAACAGCCGCCGCCAGGCCCGCTCGTCGAACTCCAGCGGCTGGCGGCCCGAAAGCTCGAAGCCCCAGTCGGTGGCCGCAAACGTGAGCGTGCTCGGCGTGCCGCTCGCGATCCGCCAGGCGACGAGGGCCGCGAGCCCCTCGTGCACGAGCCGGCCCTCGAACGGAAACACGAACGTGTGGCTGCCGTCGCGGCCGTGCCAGCGCTCGACGAGGAGCGTGTCGTGGTCGGGGAGCCGGCTCCACCTGGCCTGCGTCCGCAACAGCGGCAGCACCGCCTCCACCTCGCGCGGCGGCCGGGCGCCGTCGAGCGCGCCGCGCACGAGGTCGAGCACGGCGGAGGAGAGGAGCGTGGAGAGCGGCATCCGCCCGCCGTTCCAGCGCGGCACCTGGAGCGGGGCCCCGCCGCGGGCCCGCTTCACCCAGGCGGTGAGCCCGTCGAACCGGAAGAGCACGAGCGGCTTGCCGGCGAACAGGAATCGGTCGCCCTCGTTGAGCCGCGAGATGAATGACTCCTCGACGGTGCCCAGCCGCCCGCCGCGCAGCCACTTCACCTCCACCGTGGCGTCGCCCGCGATGGTGCCGATGTTCATCCGGTGCTGCCGCGCGATCGCCTTGCTCGCCACATACCAGCGGCCGAACCGCTCGATGATCCGCGCGTAGTTGGGATAGGCGGCGAGGGCCTGGCCGCCGCGGGCCGCGAAGTCGAGCGCCCAACGCCACGAGGCGTCGTCGAGCGCGGCGTAGGCGTGCGTCGACCGCACCTCCGCGAGGAGATCCGCCTCGCGGAAGCCGCCGCTGCAGGCCACCGTCACGATGTGCTGCGCGAGGCAGTCGAGCGGCGCGATGAGCGGCCGCCGCGGCTCGACGTGGCCCGCCACCGCCGCGCCGCGGGCCGCGGCACACTCGATGAGCTCGAGCGCGTGGGTGGGCACGCACACGAGCCGGCCGGTGGCGCCGGGCGCATGGCCGCTGCGGCCGGCCCGCTGGAGGAGTCGGGCGATCCCCTTCGGGCTCCCGATCTGGAGCACCTGCTCCACCGGCCCGAAGTCGACGCCGAGGTCGAGGCTCGACGTGGCGACCACGCACTTGAGCCGGCCCGCCTTGAGGCCCGCCTCGGCCTGCGTGCGCAGCTCGCGGTCGACCGAGCCGTGGTGGAGGGCGATCTGCTTGCGCCACTCGGGCCGCGCCGCCGAGATCGCGTCGAACCAGCGCTCGGCCTGGGAGCGGGTGTTGGTGAACACGAGCGTGGTGGCGGCGCGGTCGAGCGCCGCGATCACCTGCGGGAGGAGCCGCATCCCCATGTGGCCGGCCCAGGGAAACCGCTCGATCGGCGCCGGGATGAGCGTCTCGATCTCGAGCCGGCGGGGCACGGCCGCCTGCACCGTGCGGGCGGTGGCCGCCCGCGCCGGCCCCACGAGCGCGGCCAGCGCCTCGTCGAGATTGGCGAGCGTGGCCGAGATGCCCCACGTGGCGAGATCGGGCCGCAGGCCGCGCAGCCGGGCGAGCGCGAGCTCCGTCTGCACGCCGCGCTTCGTGGAGAGCAGTTCGTGCCACTCGTCGACGATCACGGTGTCGAGCGCGGCGAACGTCTCGTGGGCGTCGTCGAGCGAGAGCAGGATCGAGAGCGACTCGGGCGTGGTGACGAGCGCCGTCGGCCACGCCTCGCGGAGGCGGCGCCGGGCGGCGGCGGTCGTGTCGCCGGTGCGCAAGGCCACCGTCCAGCCGGCCGCAGCCGGCCCGAGCCCGGCGAGCGGCTCCTCGAGCGCCCGCACCGTGTCGGCGGCAAGCGCCTTGAGCGGCGTGATCCACACCACGCGCACGCCGGGGCCGGGAATGCCGGTGCGGAGGACCGCGCCGAGCCAGGCGGCGAGCGTCTTGCCCGTGCCGGTGGGGGCGTGGAGGAGGCCGCTCTCGCCGGCCGCGAGCGCCTGCCACACCTCCTCCTGAAATGGAAACGGCTTCCAGCCGCGGTCGCGATACCAGCGGCGCAGCGCGGCGGGCGTGGGCGGCACGGCGGAGGAGGGCTGCCGCACGGCAGCGCGGGATTTTCGCACGGTCGATCGTGGCAAGCGGGTCGGCGTCATGGCACCGGCTCCGGGGCGGCGTCGCCGACGAGGGCCACGAGGTCGGCGAGCGAGCCTGCGTCGGTCGGCTGCTTGTCGCGGCGCCAGCGCACGATCCGGGGAAACCGCACCGCCACGCCCGACTTGTGCCGCGTCGACCGCGACACGCCCTCGAACGCGAGCTGGAACACGAGCGTGGGGGAGCAGATCCGCACCGGCCCGTGCTTCTCGAGCGTGGTCGCCCGCACGATGCGGTCGATCTCCACGATCTCGGCGTCGGTGAGGCCCGAGTAGGCCTTGGCCACGGTCACGAGTTTTCCTTGGTGCCACACGCCGAGCGTGTAGTCGCTGTGGAGGCCCGCACGGCGGCCGTGGCCGGCCTGTGCATAAAGAAGGACGGCGTCGATTTCGAGCGGCTCGATCTTCCACTTCCACCAGTCGCCGCGGGTGCGGCCCGTGCCGTAGCCGCTCGCGCGGCGTTTGAGCATCAGACCCTCGACGCCGCGGTCGCGGGCCGTGGCTCGGGCGGCGGCCAGATCGGCCCACGAGTCGGCGGCGACGCACGGCGAGAGCTGCAGC
>JBJSZP010000199.1:0-10626 GCA_046090365.1 Planctomycetia bacterium | reverse complement strand
CCGAGCACGCGGTGGTCGCGCCGGCGGGCCTCCTCGAGCGCCGCCAAGTGCGCGTCGAGATCCTCCTGCGAGAACCAGGCCGTGCCGTAGAGCCGCTGGAGCTGCGCGTTGTTGGCGTCGCCCTTCCAGTAGGCGCCGGCGATGTTCGTGAGCTTGAAGGCACCGATGCATCCCGGGCTCGGCACGTGCGGCCCGCGGCACAGGTCGACGAATTCTCCTTGGCGATAAAACGACAGCGTGGGGTGGTCGGCCAGGCCCGTCTCGATGTGCTCGGCCTTCAAGGGCTGGTTGAGCCCGCGGACGATCTCCACCGCCTTCCCGCGCGGCACCTCCACCCGCTCGAAGGTCTCGTCGGCGGCGATGATCCGCCGCATCTCCTCCTCGATCTTCGGCAGGTCCTCGTCGGTGATCGGGCGGCCGGCCCGCATGTCGTAGTAGAAGCCGGCGCCGACAGTGGGCCCGAAGGCGAGCTCCACGCCGTCGAAGAGCCGCATCACCGCGCGGGCCATCACGTGGGCCGCCGAGTGGCGCATCACGGGCAGCGCCCGCGGATCGCCCTTGAAGAGCACCTCGAGCGCGGGCGTGGCCTCCTCGGGGAGCACTGCGTCGAGCCCCACGGCCTTGCCGTCGAGGAGGGCCGCGATCGGCTTGCCCTTCTTCCCCTTGCCGGCGGCGGCGCCGGGCATGATCTCGGCGACGACGTCAAAGAGCCGCGCGCCGGAGGCAAACTCGCGGACGGCGCCATCGGGAAGGCGGACGGTGGGCATGGCGGGGATGGCCTCGCGGGGGACGATCTTGAAGCCGCGGTCGATTCGCGGCGTTTTCGGCAAAACCCGCACAGTATCCGCGCTCATGCGGCCCGGGCAAGGCCGCCGGAATGCACGGCGCGGCAGGTTCGCTTGACTCCCCCGATATTCGGCGGGAGACTCAACATCGTCGGCCTGCAGGGCGATTAGCTCAGTTGGTTAGAGCACTAGCTCGACAAGCTAGGGGTCATAGGTTCGAGTCCTATATCGCCCACTCCCCACCTGCTGAGGGCCGACACTGGAGCCGCCTCCATGCGGGCTGCGCTTCCCCATCTCCTGAGCCTTGCGGCCGCCGCCGCGGCCCTGGCCTGCGGTATAGCCCGGGCCGACGCCGCCCGTGAGTTTGAGTCGCGGGTGCGGCCGCTGCTCGTGGCGAAGTGCCAGGAGTGCCACGGCGACAAGGTGGCCGAGGCGGGCCTGCGGCTCGACAGCCGGCGAGCCCTGCTCCAGGGAAGCGATGAAGGCCCCGTCGTCGTGCCTGGCGACGCGGCGAAGAGCAAGCTGATCGCCGTGGTGCGGCATGCGGGCGATGTAGGCATGCCGCCCACCGGCCGGCTCACCGACGACGAAATCGCCGTGCTCGAGTCGTGGGTGGCCGCCGGGGCCCCGTGGAGCGGACCGGGGGGCGATGACGCGACCGCCCCGCCGCCGAGCCGCGACGAAGAGATGGCCCAGAGGATCACCGAGGCCCGGGCCTCTCACTGGGCCTTCACGCCCCCCTCACGCCATCCAGCGCCCGACCTCGCCCCCACGTTCCCATCCGACCTGCGTGCCGCGTGGCAGGCCGCCCCGATCGACCGCTTCATCGCCGAGGGCCTCTCGGCCGCCAGCCTCGCCCCGTCGCCACCGGCCGCGCCGCGCGATCTTTATCGGCGGCTGCACTACGGCCTCACCGGCCTGCCGCCCACGGCCGCCGAGGCCGATGCCTTCGCCGCCGATCCCTCCGAGGCCGCCTACCGGGCCGCCGTGGACAGGCTGCTCGCCTCGCGGGCGCACGCCGAGCACTGGGCGCGGCACTGGCTCGACCTGGCCCGCTATGCCGACACGAAGGGCTATGTGTTCGCGGGCCAGACGCCCGAGTATCCCTTCGCCTGGACCTACCGCGACTGGGTCGTGGCGTCGCTCGCGGCCGACCTGCCCTACGACCGGTTCGTGACGCTGCAACTCGCGGCCGACCGGATCGAGCCGGCGGTGCCCACGGCCGACCTCGCGGCCCTCGGCTTCCTCACGGTGGGCCGCTCCTTCACCGGCAACCAGCACGAGATCATCGACGACCGCATCGACCTCGTCGGCCGCGGGCTGCTGGGGCTCACGATTGCCTGCGCCCGCTGCCACGACCACAAGTACGAGCCGATCTCCGCCGCCGACTACTACGCCCTCCACGGCGTGTTCGCCAGCTCCCGGGAGCCCGGCGAACTGCCGGTGATCGCCCCGCCGCCGCCCGGGCCGGAGGCGGAGGCCTTCGCCAAGAAGCTCGCCGACCTCGAGAGCCAGGTGGCGGCGCACGATGCGGCCGTTCACGCCCGGGCCATCCGCGACGCCGTGGCCCATGCCGCCGACTATCTTGTGGAGACGGCCCGGCCGGCCCCGCGGGCCGGCGGCCATCCGCCGCGGCTGGCCGACGGCTACGAACTCGAGCAGTTGATTATCGACCGGCTCACGCGGCTGGTGGCCGGCACGGCGCCCGAGCACCCGATCCTCGGCGTGTGGCTGGCCGTGAAGGGCCTGCCCGATGAACGCATCGCGGCGGAGATCGCCGCACGGTGGCCGGCGCCCGCGCCTGAAGCGGCGGCCAAGGCCGCGCCGATCCATCCGCTCGTCGCAGCGGAGCTTGCCTCCGCGCAGCCGACGACGCTGCGCCAGGTGGCCGAGGTCTATGCACGGCTCGTCGCCCGCGTGGCCCCCGCGGCGGCCGGCGGCCCCGGAGAGCGGCCCGACGATCCGCCGGAGATCGTGGAGCTGCGGCAACTGCTCGGCCGCGAGGGCTCGCCCTTCGTCGTGCCGCGGGCCGACGCGGCCAAGCTGGCGACCAAGCCCGAGCACGACGAGTATGAGAAGCGCCGGGCGGCGATCACGCGGCATCGGGCGGAGAGCCCGGGCGGCCCGATGAGGGCGATGGTGCTCTACGACATCAAGCCCGTCGACAGCCCCGTCCTCCTGCGCGGCAATCCGCAGCGGCCCGGGCCGATCACGCCGCGGCGGCTGCCCGAAGTGCTCGGCGGCGCGGCGCTCGATCGCGGCTCGAGCGGCCGGCTCGACCTGGCCCGGGCCATCGTCTCGCCCGACAACCCGCTCGCGGCCCGCGTGCTCGTCAACTGGGCCTGGACCCACCACTTCGGCCGCGGCCTCATAGCCACCACCGACGACCTCGGCCTGCGGGGCGAGCCGCCGAGCCATCCGCACTTGCTCGACGACCTCGCCCGACGGTTCATCGAGGAAGGCCGCTGGAGCCTGCGCTGGCTGCACCGCGAGATCGTGCTCTCGCAGACCTGGCGGCAGACGGCGGCGATCCGGCCCGACCTCGTCGCCCGCGACCCCGACAACCGGCTCTTCGGCCGGGCCGAACGGCGGCGGCTCTCGTGGGAGGCGTGGCGCGACAGCCTGCTCACGGCAGCCGGCACGCTGAACCCTGACCACACGGGCGGCCCCGGCATCGACCCGCTCGACACGAAGGCCATGTTCGCCCGCTCGCTCTATGCCCGGCTCGATCGGCAGAACGTGCCCGGCCTGCTCCGCACGTTCGACATCGCCAACCCCGACACCGCCGTGCACGTCCGCAGCCGCACGACCGTGCCGCAGCAGGGGCTCGCGCAGCTCAACGCGCCGATCGTGATCGAGACCGCCCGCCGGCTGGCGGCGCGATCCGCCCGCGAGGCCGGCCCCGACGCGGCCGACACGGTCCGCGTGGCGGCGCTCTGGCGGGCCGCGCTGGCCCGCAGCCCGAGCGACCGGGAGCAGGTGCTCGCCCACGCCTGGCTCGCCGACGCCCGGGCCGAGGCCGCGCAGCCCGCCGACAACGGGTTCGGCCCCTGGGAGCGGCTGGCACAGGCCGTGCTCGCCACGGCGGAGTTTCAATTCCTCGACTGACCGCCACCCCGCAGCGGACACACCGCCCATGGATCACCCCGCCGGTTTTTCCCGTCGCGACCTGCTCACCCGGTCGGGCCTCGGCCTCGGCTGGCTGGCTGCCGGCGGCATGCTCGACGGCGAGGCGCGGGCGGATGCGGCGCGGACCGCTGCCCCGCCGGTCGCCACGTCGCTCGCGGCCCGCAGCCCGCACTTCGCGCCGCGGGCCCGGGCCGTGATCCACATCTTCGCCAACGGCGGCCCCAGCCACGTCGATTCGTTCGATCCCAAGCCGAAGCTCGCGGAGTATGCCGGCCGGGAGATTCCCGGCGCCCTCGCCACCGAACGCCGCACCGGGGCCGCGCTGCCGTCGCCCTTCCGCTTCAGCCGGCACGGCGAGAGTGGCCTCGAGGTGAGCGACATGTTTCCGTCGGTCGCCCGGCATGCCGACCGACTGCTCGTGGTGCGGTCGATGCGGGCCGACGTGCCCAACCACGAGCCGTCGCTGATGCTGATGAACTGCGGCGAATCGCGGCTCGTGCGGCCGGCCGCGGGGGCCTGGGTGACCTACGGCCTGGGCACGGAAAACCAAAACCTCCCCGGCTTCGTCGCCATGTGCCCCGGCGGCTATCCCATCAAGGGCACGGAGAACTGGCGGAGCGCCTTCCTGCCGGGCGTGTTCCAGGCGACCTACGTCGACACGGCGAAGAAGAAGGTGACGGAACTCGTGGAGCACGTCCGTCATCCGCTCCTCGACGTCGACGTGCAGCGGCGGCAGTTCGAGCTCGCCGGCGTGCTCGACCGCGAGCACCTGGCCGCCCGCGAGCACGACCCGGCGCTCGAGGCCCGGCTGGCCTCGATGGAGCTCGCTTGGCGGATGCAGTTCGAGGCGGCCGACGCCTTCGACGTGTCGCGGGAGCCGGCCCACGTGCTCGCCCGCTACGGCGATACCGCGCACGGGCGGCAGCTGCTCATCGCCCGCCGGCTCGTGGAGCGGGGCGTGCGCTACGTGCAGGTGTGGCACGGGGCGGGGCAGCCCTGGGACAGCCACGACAAGATCGAGGCCAACCACCGCCGGCTGGCCCAGCAGAGCGACGGGCCGATCGGCGCCCTGCTCGACGACCTCGTGGGCCTCGGGCTCCTCGAGAGCACGCTCGTGCTCTGGGGGGGGGAGTTCGGCCGCACGCCCACGGTGGAACTGCAAAACGGCCAGGGCGCCGACGGCAGCGGCCGCGACCACAACCACCACGGGTTTTCCGTGTGGCTGGCAGGCGGCGGCGTGAAGGGGGGCACGGTGTATGGCGCCACCGACGAGTTCGGCTTCAAGGCCGTGGAGAAGCCGGTGCACGTGCACGACCTGCAGGCCACGATGCTCCACATCCTCGGCCTCGACCACACGAAGCTCACCTACCGCCACAGCGGCCGCGACTTCCGGCTCACCGACGTGCACGGAACGGTGATCAAGGATATGTTGGCATGACCGCCGGCCAGGAAGGCCGGCCAGCGGCCAGCAACCGGAGGTTGCCAAGGAAACCTGGACACGACGTCCAGGGTTTCCGTGAAGCAGCCGTGCACGGAACGGTGATCACCGACTGGCTGGCCTGATCGCGGCGGCGCATGGCAGGACGTCTTCATATCCCACCGCCGCCCCCTGGCCTGCCCCGCCGGCTACGGGCCTGGTACATCGCGGGGGCTGCGATTCTCTCGGCGGTGGTTGCCGCCGTGCCGGCCTGCCCGATCCACGACCCGGCCGGCCGGCCGCTGTGGCGGGTGGACACGGTGCACGACGGCGACACGGTGACCTGCATCGACGCCACCAACCGCCCGCAGAAGATCCGCCTCAAGGGCATCGACGCCCCGGAATACGACCAGCCCCACGGCCACGAGGCCCGCCAGGCGCTCTCCAGCAAGCTCGCCGGCGGAGCCGTGCGCGTGGAGGGCGCAGCGCGCGATCAGCACGGCCGGCTGTTGGGCACGCTCTGGGTCGGCGACCGCGATATCAACCGCGAGCTCGTCGCCGAGGGGCACGCCTGGGTGTTTGGCGGCTTCGCCCCCGATCCCGACCTGCTCACGGCCGAGTCGGGCGCCCGCCAGGCCCGCCGCGGCCTGTGGGCCGCCCCACACCCCCTTTCCCCGCAGCAATGGCGGGCCGAGCACCCGAGCCGCCGGTAATCGGGGGCAGGCTGCTGCCACTTTCGGCGGGAAGCGGCGTGGTTTAGGGTGCAGGGCATGCGGGCAGCAACCGACGTCGTGATCACCGGGCTGGGGGTCGTGAGCCCGATCGGGATCGGCTGCGAGCCCTTCTGGAACGCGCTCGCCGCGGGCACAAGCGGCATCCGGACGATCGATCTCTTCGACTCGAGCTCCCTGTCGGTGCGGTTCGGCGGCCAGATCCCCGACTTCGATCCGAAGGTCTACGTACGGCCGCGCAAGAGTCTCAAGGTGATGAGCCGCGAGATCCAGCTCGGGTTCGCCGCCGCGGATCTCGCGCTCGCCGACGCCGGCATCGCCGCCGGGCAGGTCGAGCCGGAACGGTTCGGCGTCGTGTTCGGCAACGACATGATCTACGCCGATCTCGAGGATCTCGAGGGAACGTATCGGCGTTCGGCAAAGGACGGGCGGTTCGACTTCGCGCTCTGGTCGGAGGCGATCCAGGAGGAACTCCACCCGCTCTGGCTCCTCAAGCACCTGCCGAACATGACCGCCTCGCACATCGCGATCGCCCACGACGCCCGGGGGCCCAACAACTCGATCGTGCTCGGCGACGTGTCGAGCCTGCTTGCGCTCGCCGAGGCGGCGAGCATGATCGAGCGTGGAGGGGCCGACGTGATGCTCGCCGGCGGCACCGGCTGCCGGCTCCATCCGACGGCGCTCGTCGCCCGTGGCGACGCGCTCCTGTCGCACCGCGCCGACGACTTCCGCAGGGCCTGCCGCCCGTTCGACCGCGACCGCGACGGGCTCGTGAACGGCGAGGGGGCTGCAGCGATCGTGCTCGAGTCGCGGGCCCACGCCGAACGGCGCGGGGCGGAGGTCCTCGGCCGACTGGTCTCCTGGGCGTCACGGTGCGAGCCGAAGGCCCGCCGCGAGGGGCTCACGGGGGCGTCGCTCCGTCAGGCGATTCGGGCGGCGCTCACCGGCGCCGGTCTCACGCCGGCAGATATCGGCCCCGTCAATGCCCACGGCGTCGGCACGATCGACATGGATCGGGCCGAGGCACGGGCGATCGAGGCGGAAGTCGGCCAGGTGCCCGTCACCGCCCCGAAGAGTCTGTTTGGGCACCTCGGGGCCGGCGGCGGCGCCGTCGAACTCGCGGCGAGCGTGCTCGGTCTCGGCCGGGGTCTCGTGCCGGCGACGCTCAACTACGACACGCCCGACCCGGCGTGTCCGGTGAACGTCGTCACGGGCGGGCCGCTCGTGGGGCGGCCCGGCACGGCACTCGCCGTGAACCTCTGCTCGACGGGCCAGGCGGCCGCCGTCGTGATCGCCGAGGCCTAGGCTACCAACTCCCCTCGCAGCCGTATTCACGCGACGGCTCGGCATCCTGCCGACCGTCGCTTGGCGGGCCTCCGCCCGCTGGCACGAACCCGGCCCTCCAGGCCTGGCGCTCCATCAGCTACCAACTCCCCTCGCAGCCGAACGAGAGGCCGTTGTAGAAGATCTGGCCGCCGCCGTCGTGCGGGTTCGCGCCGACGTTGTTGACATCCATCTGCCGCTGCACCGTGGCGATGCCCGCCACCCAGAGGAAATCGTAGCCCGCCTTGAGCGTGAAATTCGGCGTCACGTTCCAGCCGGCGAACAGGCTCAGATCGCCAACGAATCCCGGCGAGAACAGCTGCGCCGATGTCGCCCGACTGATCGAACCTTGAGGGAACGGGGCCGGGAGAGCTGGATCATCGTTGACCCCGACGAGTGTCTGCTGGTTGCCGTTGAAATTCATCGACGGCGTGGCCCGGCCGCGGAGACCCCAGAAGTAGAACTCGTTCTGGCTGATGAGCTCGCCGCCGAAGTTCATGCCCCATAGCCAGTTTTGCGTGTTGATCAGGTAGTTTCCGCTGAACTCCGTCGGATCGACGTCGTTGCGGCTGCTGACCCAGTTGAACGTCTCGTTCACGTTGGCCACCCGCGTGCCGATGATCAAGGCCGGCAGCCAGGCCCGCTCGGCATGCCGCGACCAGTTGCCATTGGGCGACATCACGAGCTGATCACGTCCAAGGCGGCGGTGGAGCTTGTAGTTCCACTCCATGCTGTTGAAGATCGAGTTGTGTCTGGTGGTGAAGGTCTGGCCGCCGCTGAAGCCCGGCACACCGAGCGCGAGCGGGGCGATCAGCACGGAGCCGGGGATTGCGTTGAACGAATCCTCCTGGAAGAAGGAGAGCCCGCCGTAGTAGGTCATCTCGAGCGACCGGTCCCGATCGAGATAGTCGCGGCCGAGATACTGTCCGAGTGTGATCCTGGCACCGGGGGCGAGCGGAAAGGGAATGGCCGTGGTCGTGAAACTGCCCACCGGGAGGCGGACACCTGCCGTTGGCGGGAGCGTGGCGTCGTAGGCGAGCAGCCGACGGTAATTTCGGCTCCGGTCGAACCACACCATTTCGGCCGAGCCATACCAGCGGCCGCTGGAAAACCAGTCACCGCTCGACGCCTCGAAGGGCATCTCGTCGAGCGTGAGGTCGTCGACCCGCAGGCCGTCCATCGCGCGGGAGGAGGTCTCCATGATCGGCTCGCCGGCATTTTCCGCCATAATCGTCAGCGGCTCGCCAGCGGGGCGGTCGGCAATGATTTTCTCGGTGCCGGGAACAAGCTCCTCGGCCGCGAGGACGCTCGGAATCTCGAGGACATCGGCGGAACCTTCCCGGTCGACGAGGTCGGCGAACTGGATCGGCACGATCTCCTCGGCCCGGGCGCGCACCACGACGCTCGCTAGCGCCGCGGCGAACAGGAGCAGCCCGCGATGAAGCGTTCTCACTGCGAACCGACTCTGGGAGGAATGGATTGCCTTCATACGCGTCACACTCGCTACACTTCTTCGTCATCGGCAGGACCGTTCCAACACAAAATTCCAGCCCAACCGGCACGATCCGCCGCATCTTCCCCAAGTTACCCCGCCACTGATCGGAGATTGCACCATGGCCGCCGGCCTCGCCTCGCTCGTCGCCACAGGCACGAAACTGTGGCTCGACTCAGTCGATCCCGACCTGGTCCGCGAGGCCCGGGCCGCCGGAGCGACCGGGGCCACGAGCAACCCCGTCATCATCTCCGACCTCATCAAGACCGGCCGGTTCGACCGGCGGATCGCCGAGTGCATCGCCAGGGGCGACGGCGACCACGACATCGCCTGGACGCTCGCCGACGACCTCGTGCGGGGAGCCCAGGAGGTCTTCCTGGACGTCTGGAAAACGTCGGGGGGCAACGACGGGTGGGTGAGTTTCGAGCTCGATCCGCTGCTCGAGGATCCGCAGGCGGGGCTTCCCGACGCCGCCCGCGTGGCCCGCTACGTCGAGCTCGGCACACGCTGGTCCGCCGGTCAGCCCAACCGCATGATCAAGGTGCCGGCCACGCCGGCCGGCATCCAGGCACTCGAGCCCCTTGCCGCCGCCGGCGTGCCGCTCAACGTCACGCTGATCTTCACCCGCGCGCAGTACGAGCGGGCCCGCGACTCGATCTGGCGCGGGGCGAGCCGTCGGGCATCACTGGCGACGTTCAAGAGCGTCTTCAGCGTGTTCGTGTCGCGGATCGACGTGTACACCGAGAAGCACGTGCCGAATCTCTCGCCCGCGGCCCAGGGCATGCTCGCCATCGCGAACGCGAAACGCGTCTGGCTCGCCAACCGCGACTTTTGGAAAACCCATCCCACGCCACTCGCGCAGGAAATCGTGTTCGCGAGCACGGGGGTGAAGCAGCCGGGCGTCGACCCCTGCCTCTACGTCGCCGCGCTCGCCGGATCGGATATCCAGACGAACCCGCCAGCGACCAACCAGGCCGCCGACGATCCGGCCCGCACATTCACCCGATGCGTCGACCGGCTGCCGCCACCCGAGGTGCTGGCGGAACTCGACGCCAAGGTCGACATGGCCCGGCTCGAAAGTTTCCTCATGGCGGAGGGCGTGGACAAGTTCGTGGCTCCCCAGAAGGCGCTCCTGGCCCTCATCGCCTCCCACCGCTGAGCGGCCACCGCTGAGCGGCCACCGCACGACCGGCACGACCGCTACGACCAGCCCCGATCGACATCGGCTTGAGCGGCTCGTCGTCTGCGATCGAAGAGACGAAGAGTCGGCGGCTGTCCACGCCGCGGCCATGGGCGAGCCATGAAGAGCCATCACCTCCTGATTGCCGGACTGCTCCTGTTTCTCACCGGCGTCCAGTTCCGGATGGTCGAGTCGTTCACGCTCAGTGAACCTTCGAGCCATTTCGTCTCGGCGCAACTGGGGGCCGGCCCGCAGCAGCAGATGGCGGCGTGGGGCAACGCGCCGGGCCGGAAGGTCGTCGAACCGCCACGCTGGCTGGGGCTGGCGCTGATGTCGGTGGGCTCGGTGCTCACGCTCAAGGGCATCGCCCTCACCCGCGGCCGCTGAGGGAGCGAACTCCTCTCCCGCGGCCCGGAGACCCGCCTCCAGGCTCACGCCGCCTCGACGACGCTCGGGCTCTCGCCGAAGTAATACTTCTTGGCGTCGGGGTTGTTGAGCACCTCCTGGGCCGTGCCGTGGCAGAGCACCTGGCCGGCGCGGATCACGTAGCTGCGGTCGGTGATGGCGAG
>JBJSZP010000198.1:0-6620 GCA_046090365.1 Planctomycetia bacterium | reverse complement strand
TCCACCGCACGTCGCCGTCGTGGGTGGCGATCACGGCGAAGGCCAGGGCGATCGTGCTGAAGCCCACGCGGGCGTCGTCGTAGCCGCCGCCCTTGAAGTCGGAGGCCGATGCCACGGCCGTGGCCACGCGGGCCTTCATGTCCTTGATCTCGTCGGCGAGCGTATCGGGCGAGACGAGCGTCGACCAGCGGAATCCGTCTTCCGATCCACCCGCCGACGTGGCCTTGGCGGACGACGCATCGGTCGGAGCGGTCCGACTCGTCGCGGCCGTCGCCGCGAAGTCGGGCCGGTCGCCCTCGAGCGTGGCGAACGCGTCGTCGAAGAACACCGACTCCGTGGCTTTGTCCCACGTTGCGGGCGGACGAGCCCGTGCGGTCTCGGCCGGTGACCGCCGCTCGGCGGGGGCGGGCGCCGCGGTCGCGAAAGCGGCGACCCAGATGGCGATTGCCGCCATGAACAGATGAGCGTGAGGCATGGTGGGCACGGCGGTGGCCGGGATTCAGGGGGGGCGTGCGCCCGACGCCCCGAGCATACGCGATGCCCCGCCCGTGCGGTTTTTTCGACCGCTTTTTGCCTCGTTTTTCGCCTTGACCGGGCGGTCCGCTCCCGTCACTTTCCCCGCCCGATACCCGTTCACCGGGACCTCGCCCGCACACCTGGAGCCCGATCCGATGACCACTTCCGCCCCGCTTTCGACCGTCACGCCGACGCCCCGCGCGTGGACCCTCTGGATCGGCTGCTTCGTTGCGGGCTGCGGCCTGCTCGCCCTCCTCGGCATCACCGGCTGCTCGGGCGGCGTGGCCGGATCGGCCGCGTCCGAGGCGGCGAAGGCTGCGGTCGTGACCTTCCTCGATGCGATCAAACGGGGCGACGACGCCGCCGCCAGCGCCATGCTCACGAAGGTGGCCCGGGCCAAGACCCAGGAACTCGGCCTGTCGGTCGCGCCCCCGGTGAATCCGACCGCCACCTACGCGGTTCGCGAGTGCGAAGTGGTCGGGGACGCGGGCGACCTCGTCCACGTCGGCACGACGTGGACCGACACCGACCCCGACGGCTTCACGAGCACCGACAACGTGGTGTGGGTGGTGCGGCTCGACCCGGAGGGCTGGCGGGTGGTGGGGATGGCGATGCGGATTTTCGACGACCTTCCGCCGCTGCTCCTCACCTTCGAGGATCCGGAAGACATGCTCGCCAAGCAGGAGCTCGTGGCCGCCGAACTGCAGAAGCGGGCGGAAAAGGCCGCGGCTGCCGGCCAGGCTGAAGCCCGCACGGCCCAGGGCGACAAACCCGCGACGCGGTAGCAGACCGACAGCGAGGCCATGAAAAAACCCGGGCCCCCCTCACGGGAGGCCCGGGTGTTTCAGGCTTGGCTTCTCCGCTGCCTCAGGGCGGGCGGGGCGGGCGAAGCGAGCGATCAGGTGCCGGCAGCCGGAGCGGCCGGAGCAGCCGGGGCAGCCGGAGCGACCGGAGCGGCGGCCTCGGTCGGCACGCCTTCCGAGATCACAGCCTCACCACCGCAGCCGCCGCCAGCGCACCCGCCGGAGACGACCTCACCACCGACCACTTCGCCGCCGCACGAGCCGCAGTCGCCGGCGACTTCACCGCCGCAGGAACCGCAGTCAGCCGCAGCCTCGCCGCAGGAACCGCAGTCCGCGGCCGGAGCGGCAGCCGCGCCGTGGCAACGGGCGGCCTTCTTGGCACGGTGCTTGGCGAGCAGACCGCCGTGGCAACGCTCACGGTGGCGGCCGTGGCAGCCGTGGCCGGCGACGGCGCCGGAGTCACCGCCCACGAGGGCGATCGCCACGAGGGCGAAGAACATCGCAACCGCAAATCCGAGAAAACGCTTCATAACTTTCCTCCTGGTTAAGAATCCAACGCGTCAGCACGCGAATATCGAACCAAATCCCAGCCTGGCGCCTTCCCGGCAACCGGCAGCACTCCCCTGTAAGCGCTGACGGTTGACGAAAGATTGCCGCCTGGGAAATCTGGGTAAAGAGGCTATCGATTGGGCCGGGGGTGTCAAGCAGCGGCCGCGGGGCGGGGAAAAGCGGCTTATGGAGCCGTTTCTGCGGGCGTGGCAGGCGGCTGGATGATCCGCCGCAGAAGCCGCCCGCCCCGGCGAGGGCCTGGCGACGGCGAGCCCTCTGGGTTCTCGGCGTTCGCCGCGGCCCGCTCGGCCCGCCGTTTGGCAACCTCGTCGAGCACACCCCCCACGAGGTCGATGACCGCGCTGGCTGCCGGATCGCCGCTGACGTCGGCCGGCAGCCTGGATTTCAACTGGTCGAGCCGCTCGGCTGTGGTCGCCGGTGCAGGCTTTGCCGCCGGAGCCGCGGAGGCCCCGGTGTCGGGCTTGCCCGCTGCCGGATCCCTGTCGGCTGGGGCCGCGTCCGGTGCGGGGGCTGGGGCCGGGGCTGGAACGGCATCGACCTGGGGCGGCACCCACTTCGGTGCCGGCGTGGGCGTCGGCCGCGGCGGGATGGCCTGCCCCCGATTGCGCAGGCGGTCGACGAGGTCGGTCACCACGCCCCCCGCGGCGGCGCGGATCGAGCCGTCGAAGTTCACCTTCGGCTCGCCCAGGACGCCGCCGACCCCGATCGAGATCGACTTGCCGGCAAGCGCCGCCAGGAGCGGCCTGTCAGACGGCAGGTCGACGGGCACGGGCAGGGACAGCTTCAGGTCGAGCGACCGGTCGTCGAGCCCCACGGAGCCGCTCGACTCGATATCGAGCCGCTGCCCCGGCTTGGCCAGCGGAATGCCGAACTCGAGGCCCTTGTGCCAGACGCGCCTGCTCGCGAGGTGGAACTCCACGGTGGAATCGTCGGCCACGCGGATCGACCGCGGCAGCTCGAGCCGCCCGGGCAGTGAATCGAGGACCTTCGTCGCGAGCGGCCCGGGCCCCACGTCGACCTCGTGCATCGACAGCACGCCCGCCAGCCGGGCCGCCTCCGGCGCCCCCACCGGAAACGTGGCGCCGTCGAGCCGCAGGGAAAACCTCCCGCTCGTGCGCGTGGCGTCGGCGAGCACCGGCGCGATGTACGCGAGCACGCCCTGGGCCACGTTGGCCTCCATCTTCGCCTCGCGGAGGAGCTGCACCTTTTCGATCGTCCACGCGCTCGCGGAGCCGTCGGCGAGGGGGCCGAGGGCCCCCTTCACGTCGGTCGGATCGCTGACCCAGGGCTCGGCCGCCCAGGGGCCCTCGATCCGCGCGATCGCGTCGTCGATCTCGAACCTCATCCGCAGCGGGCTGCGACGCGGGCCTGGACTGCCGCCGCCGGCGCCCGCGGCCTCCTCGGGCAGGACGAGCCCCGTCAGGTTCGACGTGCGGTCGGTGTCGAAGACGACGTCGGACTCGAGGCCCTCGACGCGAAACCGGCCCAGGTCGCCGCCCGAAAGCAGCATGGCGACCAGGCCGTGGCTGCCCTCGATCCGCTTGATCGAGAGCGGCGGCCGTGCGCCGCTCCGCGGCACGATTTTCACGTCGTCGATGACGATTGGCCCCGCCCAGCCGATCTTCGCGCTGCCGATCGACACGTCGGCCTGCAGTCCGGGGGCGACCCGGGCGATGAACCGCGAGATCCGCGCGGGGTCGGACAGCAGCCACGGCACCGCGGCTGCCCCGAGCAGGACGGCGGCGAGCGCCGTCCAGAGCGTGGTCCAGACGAGCGGGCCGAAGAATGGCCGCGGTGCCGCCGCTGCCGGTGCGGGGCGACGGGGCTCGTCGAAGCGTGTGGTCTCGGACATTCGAACAGGCTCCTCGGGTCGAGGCGGGTCTCGCTCACTCGCCGGGCAAGCCGCCGGCCCGCCCGGCAGACAACTATCTTACCGACGCCTCCCGAGCAGGGAGGCCAGGCGGATACCGCCCGGGAGATGCAGTCCGAAGAAGATGTGGTAAGGTGAGGGGGCTTTGCGGGCGTAGCTCAGTTGGTAGAGCGCTAGCTTCCCAAGCTGGATGTCGAGGGTTCGAGTCCCTTCGCCCGCTTTTCTCTTTCTCCCCGCCCGTCGCCGCCGCGGCCAGGATGTCGCAACCAACATCAGCCGTGAGACCGTTCGACATCCAGGTCAACGGCTACGCCGGGGCCGACTTCTGCTCCGCGACGCTTTCGCTGGAGCAGTGTCGGCACGCCTGCGACGCCCTCGCAGCAGACGGCGTCGACGGCATTCTCGCGACCGTGATCACCGATTCGGTCGAGGCGATCTGCGCGAAGCTTGCGAGGCTCGTCGCGTTTTGTGACGCCGATCCGGCGATCGCCCGGATGATCGTCGGGTTTCACGTCGAAGGCCCGTTCATCAGCCCCGAGCCGGGATTCGTGGGGGCCCACGCGCGCGAGCACGTGATGCCTGCGACGCCAGATGCGATGCGGCGGATTGTCGACGCCGGTGGCGGGCTCCTTCGGCTCGTGACGCTCGCTCCGGAATACGACGCCGGGTTCGCGACGACTGCGTATCTCGCAAGGCTCGGCATCACCGTCTCGGCCGGCCACACCGATGCCTCGCTCGACCAGCTGCGCGGGGCGATCGATGCGGGCTTGACGATGGTGACGCATCTCGGCAACGGCTGCCCCACGACGCTCGCCCGGCACGACTCGATCATCCAGCGGGCTCTTGCCCTGCGCGACCGGCTCTGGATCTGCTACATCCCCGACGGCGTCCACGTGCCCTTCTTCGCACTGGCCAACTACCTCGCGCTCACAGGCGCCGATCGCAGCATCATGGTGACCGATGCGATCTCCGCGGCCCGGCTCGGCCCGGGCATCCATGAACTCTCGGGGGCGCCGGTCGAGATCGACGCTGAGGGCGTGGCTCGGCGCCCGGGATCGCCGAACCTCGCGGGCTCGACGGTCACGATGCCGCAGATTCGGGAAAACATGGCCCGCCACCTCGCGCTCACCGAGGCAGATATCGCCCGGCTGATCGACACCAATCCGCGCCGGGCCGTGGGCCTCACCGCGTGACGCGGCACGGGTGCCCAGCCCGCGTTGGGCCTACTCAGAAGCGTGGTGGGCCGGCACCGCGATCAGGTCGATCGAGTGCCTCCGGCCGGCCTTGCCGACGCCCCGCACTGGCACGAGGCTGGCCGCCGGAGGACGATCCCGGTCGTAGATCGTCGCTCGGACATTCCGCAGGCTCGTGGCCGCCGCATCGGAGGTCACGAAATAGGTCGCCTTCGCGAGATGACGCCGGTCGCCGCCCAACGCCTCGACTGTTCTGACCACCTGGTCGAACACGTCGCCCGCCTCCTGGTCTCCCTCCGCGACGTCTCCGCGGGCGACCATCCCACCCGTCCAGATGGATGGCCCGTTTCCGATCCGGACGATCCGCGTGTACCCGGCCGACGGGGTGACACCCGGAGGTGTGATGAAACTGATCCTCTCGCCGCCATCTGAACCGCCGCCCGCCGTGGGATCGTGCGCCACCACCTCGATCTCCACTGGTAGGCCTCCCGTCCAGATGGCCGTTACGACGGGCGGGCAGGGCTCGAGGCCCACGGCCTGCTGCACGGCATCAATGACATCGGATCGTGAGATCGACCCCTGGTGGAAGACACGAATCTGGGCCACATGGCGCCAGTCCAGGCCGACGACTCCGAGGCTCTTGGCAAGCTCACCAATCGTGCCGGCGATGGCGGTTCGTGGCTCTCCCGGTGCCGCCTGGCCCGACACGAAAACTTTCGGCCCTCGCGGTAGCACCGCCGCCGTCCCCGCGGCACCGGGCACGATGTGAACACGGTCGGCCTCAGGCGGCGCAGCCGCGACCGCAACGGCATCGACCAGCACCTGTGCGTCTGCCGTCGGGGCGGCCGTGACGACCGAAACCGCTGGATGGGCATCGGCGAGATGACGCCCGAGCGCCGTGAGAACCGCAGGCGTCTGGGCGTCGTCGGCGACCGCGACATGCAGACGCACGAGGTGGGCCGGGCTGCTGCCGGCCCGCTGCAATGTGTCTTTCAGTGAGCTGACGATGGCCGCCACCGTAGACTCGATATCGCCGCCGCGATTGCCTGCGCGGGGAGGGGCGAACTGGCCGGTCCACAGGAGCGGCGCCGCAGGTGCGGCCACGCCATCTGAAAACTGCGCACCGGGATCGGCCCGATGAAACCGCAACCCGTTCTGAGGCTGTTCGGTGGCAAGGATCGAGCGCACCTTCGCCTCGGCTTCCGCCTCGGCCTTGGCCAGTACATCGTCGATCTTCACCGGCACGTGACCGCGCCGCTTGCTCTCGTCGGCGGCCTCCATGAAGGCGAACAGTTCGATCGTCTCCGCGGGAGCCACCGGGGCCATGCCGGTCTCGAAAAACTTCATGATCTCGACGAGGAGCGGCCGGTAGCCGTCGGAGGCCCCGACGGGAGCCGTGCCTTTGGCGCCAAACGCCGTGCCGCCGTACCCAGGTTTGCCGCCCCGCAGGCCACGAAACGTGCCGATGCGATTTCCCTCCCACGTGCCGACCACGAATTCGCCGTCGCGCATTGGCAGACGGGTCACTTCACGGCAGCCGGTGCCCATCACTGCGAACAGGGCCTCGCACCCGTGGATGCCATACCAGAAGAGATCGGGATGCGTGGGCTCGAGCGCGCATGGTGAAAACGTGTCGCAGCCCGCGACGGCGCCGAGCGAGCCGTTGCG
>JBJSZP010000197.1:0-6844 GCA_046090365.1 Planctomycetia bacterium | reverse complement strand
GCTCGAGGAGAACGTGCCGCACAACACGTTTCCGTCCACGAAGGACGCCTTCGGGAATTTTGAATTGCGGTTCAAGATCCGCGTCCGTGGGGCGGGCGGCTTCGTCAATTCCGGCATCCAGATCCGGAGCGTCCGCGTGCCGGAGTCACACGAGATGTCGGGCTACCAAGTCGATGCTGGCCCGGGCTGGTGGGGCAAGCTCTACGACGAGTCGCGGCGCAACAAGGTGATCGGGGAGCCGAAGGATCCGCAGGTGCTCGCCGCCGCGATCAAGGAAGGCGACTGGAACGAATACCGGATCCGTGCCGAGGGGCCGCGGATCCGCTCGTGGATCAACGGCGTGGCCGCCCTCAACTTCGTCGAACAGGATGCCGCGATTCCGCTCACTGGCCAGATCGGCCTCCAGGTGCACGGCGGCGGCAAGGCGCTCGTGGAGGTGAAGGACATCGCCATCGAGCCCCTGCCTGCGACGCCGGCGGCCGCTCCGCTCAAGGCCGGCAACGCCGCGGAAGCCGTGCCGCTCTCGCCCGCCGACGAGGCGGCCGCGTTCACGCTGGCCGACGGCTTTACTGCGGAGCTCGTCCTCGCCGAGAGTGAAGACCCGGCCAACGCCTACGGTAAATTCGTGGCGCTGGCCTTCGACGCCCACGGCCGGCTGTGGACGACGACGGCGCTCGAATACCCCGTCGATGCGAATGAAAGCCCCGAGGCTTCGCGGCAGTTGTTCGCGTCGGGCGGCCGCGACAAGGTGCTCGTGGTCGACGACCCATGGGCCGCCAAGCCTTCGCCGCCGCGCACGTTTGCCGATCGCCTGGCGATGCCGCTCAGCGTGCTGCCTTATCGCGACGGCGCGTTCGTGCAATACGGGCCCGAGATCCGCTTCTATCGCGATACAAACGGCGACGGCCGGGCCGAGGCCCACGAGACGGTGCTCGAGGGCTTCGGCGTGCAGGACTCGCACCTCTTCCCCCACCAGTTCACGCGCGTGCCGGGAGGCTGGATCCTCCTCGCCCAGGGGCTCTTCAACACGTCGCAGGTCCGGCGGCCCGGCAACGTCGCGTTCGCCGACGGGAGCCGGGAAATCAGGTTCGCTGCCTGCAAACTCGCGCGGTTCAGGCCCGACGGCTCGATGTTCGAGTCGCTCACGGCCGGGCCCAACAACATCTGGGGGCTGACGATCTCCCGCACCGGCGAGACCTGGCTCCAGGAGGCCAACGACATCGGCTACCCGCTGTTTCCCTACGAGCCGGGTGTGCTCGTAGCCACAGGATCGCCCGACCGCCTACGGCCCTACCAGCCGCTCATGCCGGCGCCGCTCGCGCCGCCGCAGATGGGGGGCAGCGGCCTGAGCGGGCTCGCCCTCGCCGACGACCTCGACGGCTGGCCTGCGCCCTGGGGCGCGGGCTCGGGCGCAACACCCGACGAACGCATCTTCTACCTTGCCAACCCGATCACGAATGCGATCCAGTCGGTCATCGCCACGCGTTCAGGCGAGCGGTTCACGTATCGCAAGGGGCCCGACCTGCTCACGAGCGCCGACAAGGCGTTTCGCCCCGTCGCCATCCAGTTCGGCCCGGATGGCTGCCTGTACGTAATCGACTGGTACAACAAGGTGATCTCGCACAACGAGGTGCCGCGCAACCATCCCGACCGCGACCGCGTCCGCGGCCGGATCTGGCGGATCAGGCATGCGTCGCAGCCGGTGCGTGAGCCGACCGACCTCGCGAAGGTGCCCACGGCCGATCTGCCCCGCCATCTCGGCGCTGCAAACGCTCGCCTCGCCGACCTCGCCTGGCAGGAGATCGTCGACCGCGACGCGAAGTCGCTCCTGCCGGAACTCGCGCAGCTCGCCGCCGACACGTCGGCCCCGACGGCCGCCCGTGCCGGCGCCCTGTGGGCCCTCGAAGGCCTCGGCGGCGCCGCGACGCCACTGCTTGAAAAACTCGTCGCCGACCCCGCGGCCGACCTCCGGCACGAGGCGATCCGGATCGCCGCTACGGCCTGCCCGGAAGCCGACTTCCGCCGGATCGCCGAGCCACTCGTCGATGATCCCTCGCCCCGCGTGCGGGCGGCGCTTGGCGACGCGCTCCGCCGCATCCCGGTCACCACGCCGGAAACCGCCGCGCTCCTCGTGCGGTTCGGCCGTGGGCCCGTGCAGGGCGACGCGTGGACGGTGTATGACCGCGAATTCGAGCGGTATCTCGCCCGCTGGGCGCTTGAGCGGAATGCCGCCCAGGTGGCGGCGTTCCTCGATTCGCCGGCCGGCCGGGCGCTGCCGGTGGAGAACCGGCTCCTGGCCCTCCTCGCCCTCGAGCCAGCAGCCGCGGCGCGGGCGCTCGTCACGATGCTGCCCGACCTCGACCGCCAGCCGGATGCCCAGGAGATTCGTCTCCTCGCCCAGCAAGCCGCGATCCCCGTCGTGGCGGCGGCGCTCGAGCGGCTCGTCGTCGCGCCCGACACGCGAGCAGCCGCGCTCGCCGCGCTGCTCGCCCAGCGCACGAGCCTCGATGCAACCGTGCTCGAGCCGATCATGTCCCGCGCCGCAGCGGCGTTGCTCGCCGCGGGCACATCGCCCGCCGACCGCACGCTCGGGCTCGAGGTGGCCGGCGCCTTCGCGATCAAGAGCCTCGCTCCGCAGGTGTCGGCGCTTGCGCTTGATACAGCAGCCGGTGGCGATGTGCGGCGGGCCGCCGTCCGCTGCCTGCGCGAACTCGGCGCGATGTCGGGCGACACGGGCCGGGCAGTACTCGCCGCGGCAGGTAAGGATCGTGCTCTGCGGGCTGAGGCGATCGCCGCCTGGGCCGCGTCGCGGGATCCGGCCGCCTGCGCGGCGCTCGTGGCCGCGTGGGACGACATCGACTTCGCGGAGCGGCAGGCGGCCGCCGCGGCGCTCGCGCGGCACAAGGAGGGGGCCAGTGCGCTCGTGGCGGCGATGGCCGACGACGCGATCGATATGGGGAGCCTGTCGGTGGGCACCGTGGCCGACATGCGGGCGGTGCTTGGAGCCGACGCGGCGCTCGAAAAGATCTGGGCAGACCTCACGGCCGGCGCCACGGCCGTCCTTCGGCTGGCCGGCGGCGACGCCGACTCCGCGGCGCAGGTGAATCTCGAAGGTCCGTTCACCGTCGAGGCCTGGGTGAACCTCGAGTCTCCGATCAGCAATCAAGACAGCCTGCTCGCCGCCGACGGCGTCCTCGACATGAACTTCTTCGCCGAGCAGTTTCGCGTGTGGATCAAGCCGTTTCACGACGTGCTCGTCGCCCGCCGCAAGGCGGTGCCCGGCACGTGGACGCACTACGCCGTCACCCGCAACGCTGAAGGCGCGCTCAAGCTCTACGTCAACGGCGAGCTCGACTGCGAGGGCACTGTCCGCGACACGACCGCCTACCGCGGCCTGCGGATCGGCTACAGCACGCCGAAGGAGGCGGGCACGCAGGGCCGCGTGGCCGAGTTTCGCGTCTGGGACCGGGCGCGGTCGGCCGACGAGATCCGGGCCGACTTCGACCGCAGCTACGCGGGCAACGGCGAGCGGCCGCCGAGCCTGGTCACGTTCCACGGCGGCTCGTCGTGGGGCGAGCTCGTGGGCCAGGCGCGGGTCGAGCCGGCGCTCGATGCGCCGCGGCTCGTCACCGCGGCCGACGTGCGGGCCCGCGTTGAAAAATTCGCCCGCTTCCGGTCGCTTGCCGAAGCGCAGGGCGATGCCGCGCGGGGCCGCGATCTATTCGCGACGAAGTGCCTCACCTGCCACCAGCAGGGCGGCCAGGGCGGAAACATCGGCCCCGCGCTCGACGGCCTCGGCCTTTCGGGCGTAGAGGCGATCCTGCGGCACGTGCTCACGCCCAACGCGGCCATGGAGGGCGGCTACCGCAGCTTCCGCGTGGTCACCCGCGACGGCCGCGTGATCCAGGGCCTGCTCGTTTCGAGCGACGCCGACGCGATCGTGATCCGCCAGCCCGGCGTGGCCGACATCCGCATCGCGGCCAAGGATGTCGCCCAGGCCGACTTCACCGGCATCTCCGTGATGCCCGAAGGGCTGCTCGAGGCGCTGCCGCCCCAGCAGGTGTCGGACCTGTTCGCCCACCTCAAGTCGCTCACCGTGAAGGCGCCGTAACGGACGCGTATCATCCCGTGCGTCGTGCCGCCGAGTCTCACGCGGACGCTAGCGCGGCCCCCGCGGCGTCGCCCGCAACCAGGCGTAAGACCAGGCCTACCTCGCCCGCGTGCCGCCGCCGAGGGCTGGCTCGAGGCTTTCACATGGCGCAACACCACCGGTATCACGATCGACGGCGTCGAGGCCCGAATGGCCGAGCAGCCCCCTGGGGCAGCTTGCCTTCTGCCCGGGGCCTCACGCGCCACGCGTCGAGGCTGGCGACACGCGGGGCCGCACGGTGTCCGTCATCGCGGAGCCGTGATGATTCCGCCCCGGGCCCGAAACACTCCCACGATATACTTCGCGCTATGCTGGAGAATGTTCGGACATCCTGTCGATTCGGTCGATCCGTACTCTCGCCTCTCGTTCCCTTCCTGCTCGCTCTCCTCGTCGCCGGATCGAGCGGGGCTGCCGCGGCGGAGCCCGGGCTCGTCGTGCGGAGCTTCCTCTCCGATCCGCCGATCTGCCGCGCAGGTCGGCCCGTCGGCCTGACGGCCACGGTCGTCAACGACGGCCCGGCCGACGCCGACGTGACGGCCACGCTCACGCTCCCACCGGGCGTACGGCTCGTGGCCCCCGAGTCACCCGCGCCGGTCCGCATGTCGATCACCGACGGCGAGCATCGGCTTCGGTTCACCGTCGAGGCCGCCGCGGGTGGCCCGGCGGAGATCGTGCTCGACCTCACCGCTCCGGGCGGCCCCGGCGTGCGGCAGCGGCTCACGATCGATTTCCTGCCGCCGGTCGCCGCACAAAAACTCGACGCCGTTCCGGTGCCAGAGCCCGTCGAGACCGACATGCTCGTGGGCGCGATCCAGTGCCCGATCTGGGAGGCTGATCGCGTCGACCTGTGGCGGGGCGTGCTCCGACACCCCGAGCGGATGCCGGCCCTCGGTCTCTACTCCCAGGAGAATCCCCAGGTGGCCGACTGGGAGGCCAAATGGGCCCTCGAACACGGGATCTCGTTCTTCGTCTACTGCTGGTATCGAAACGGCGAGGGCGGCCCGGTGAGGATGCGGTTCGACCGCGGCCTTCACGACGGCTACATGAAGTCGCAGTCCGCTGGAAAATTGAAATTCGCAATCCTCTGGGAGAACCAGGCCGAGGGGATCGGGGGCGTGGCCAATGAACGAGACCTCTTCGACAACCTCCTGCCTTTCTGGATTGACAACTACTTCAAGCATCCCGGCTATCTGCAGATGGATGGAAAGCCCGTGCTCTTCATCTACCAGACCGAAAGCTTCATCCAGGATCTCGGCGGCCCCGTGCCCGCCGCCCGGGCGATCGCGAAGATGCGCGAGGCCTGCCGGGCTGCGGGCTTTTCAGGCCTCACGATCCTTGGCGAGCACCGCGGCTTCGTGCCGGCCACGCTCGATCGCATGGCGGCCCTCGGCGTGGATGCGTCGTTCGCCTACTGCTGGTATGTGCCGGGCAGCCCCGACGCAGACGTGGCGGCCGCGCGGCAGCTCGAACTGATCCGGGCCACGCGCGACTGCGGCGTGCTGCCGCAGGTGGTCACGGTCTCGCAGGGCTGGAGCGGCTGGCACGACGAGGGCACGGTGTGGTCGATCCCGCCCAAGCGATTCGAGCAACTGCTCCGCGACGCCAAGGCGATCGCCGCCGCACTCCCCAAGGACCAGCTCGGCAGCCGGATGTTCCTCCTCGACAACTGGAACGAGTGGAGCGAGGGGCACTCCATCGCGCCCTGCCGCGAGCACGGCTTCGGCTATCTCGACGCGGTGCGGAACGTGTTTTCCACGGCGCCACACGACCACGTCGACCTGTTGCCCGACGACGTGGGCCTCGGGCCCTACGACGGCCCGGCCCAGGCCGCGCTCGCCCGCCGCGAGGAACTGCGGCCACTGCTCACCCGGCGGGTCAACCTCGCCGGGCAGCATTCCGGCCTCGTTGCCTGGTGGAGTTTCGACGAGCCGGCCGGCACTCCGGTGGCCTTCGACATCTCAGGGCACAGGCTCGGCGGCGAGGTGCTCGGCGTCGAGCGGGTGCCGGGGATCGTCGGCAGCGCGATCGACTGCCAGGGGGGCGTGGTGCTCGTGCCCGACGACCCGCGGCTCTCGGTGGGCAACGCGCTCACGCTCGACTGCTGGGTGAAGACCGACGTCGCCGGCCAGAATGACCGGTGGATCGTGAACCGGATCCAGGGGGGCGGGCTCGATACGGGCTTCCGGCTCGGCATGGTCGCCGGCCGGCCCTGCTTCGCCCTGCCGCAGACCGACTGGAGCCATCACCTCACCGGCCCCGAGCCGCTGCCGCTCGGCCGCTGGGTGCACCTCGCCGCCACGTTCGACGGCCGCACGATGCGGCTCTACGTCGACGGCGACGAGGTGGCCTCGCGCGATCGGCCCGGCCGCGTGAACCCCAGCCACTTCGACCTCGTGATCGGCAGCTTCGCGACCGGGTCGCGGGCGCATTTCACGGGGCTCGTCGACGAGGTGCGGCTGTTTTCGCGGGCCCTCTCCACTGCCGAGATCCGCGTCTGCAGGGAGGCAGCGGCGGAGAATCAGCCATGACAGGCTGAAGCCTGTCCCGCGAGCGGGCTCACGCCGCCTCGACGACGCTCGGGCTCTCGCCGAAGTAATACTTCTTGGCGTCGGGGTTGTTGAGCACCTCCTGGGCCGTGCCGTGGCAGAGCACCTGGCCGGCGCGGATCACGTAGCTGCGGTCGGTGATGGCGAG
>JBJSZP010000196.1:0-4422 GCA_046090365.1 Planctomycetia bacterium | reverse complement strand
GAGCGGCAAGATCCTCGATTTCTACTACCTGCCCGAGAAGGCCTACATCGAGGTGCAGGAGGGGGAAACCGTCAACGCGGGCCACATCCTGGCGAAGACGCCACGCGAGGCCAGCGGCACGCAGGACATCACCGGCGGCCTGCCCCGCGTCACGGAGATCTTCGAGGCCCGGAAGCCGAAGGATCCGGCGATCATGGCCGAGATCGACGGCAAGGTTGAACTCCTCGGCGAGAAGCGCCGCGGCAAGCGGACGATCGTCGTGAAGAACGAGAGCGGCATCGAGCGGGAGCACCTCGTCACCCACGGCAAGCACCTCCGCGTGCACGCCGGTGACTTCGTCAAGGCGGGCGAGGCGCTCGTCGACGGGCCGCTCGTGCCCCACGACATCCTGCGGATCTCCGGCGAGGAGGAAGTGCAGCGGTATCTCGTCCGCGAGATCCAAAACGTGTACCGCAGCCAGCGCGTGGACATCGACGACAAGCACATCGAGATCATCGTGTCGCAGATGCTGCGCAAGGTGAAGATCGAGACCGTCGGCGACACGAACCTGCTGCCCGGCAGCGTCATGGACCGGTTCGAGTTCCGGCAGGCCAACGACAAGATCGCCCACGGCGTGAAGATCACCGACAAGGGCGACAGCGAGTTTGCCGTCGGCAGCGTCGTGCCCAAGGACGTGCTCCAACAGACCAACACCCAGATCGAGGCGCTCGGCGGCACTCCCGCGAAGGGCACGAAGCCCAAGCCCGCCACGGCGAGCACGCAGCTGCTGGGCATCACGAAGGCGTCGGTTCAGAGCTCGAGCTTCATCTCGGCGGCGAGCTTCCAGGAGACCACGAAGGTGCTCACCGAGGCGGCGCTCGCCGGCAAGGTCGACAACCTCGTCGGGCTCAAGGAAAACGTCATCCTCGGCCACCTCATCCCGGCCGGCACCGGCTTCAACACGTTCCAGTCGTCGGAGGTCCGGGTTCGCCCCGAGGCCCTCGAATCGCTGCGGCTCGACCGGGAGACGGTGCTCACCAGGCAGTTCCCGCTCCTGGAGGCCCAGCAGCCCGGCGAGGAGCTGGGGCTGGCCCCGGAAGGCGGCGACGTGGCGACGCTCGACGAGGGCCAGGGTCCGGACGAAGGGGCCTGAGCAAACCCGCTGGATTGGCACGGGCAGGGATGCCGAAATTCCTCCCATGCCCCGTTCTTTCGCGCATTCACGGGCCGGACGTGCCGTCGCCACCCTCGTGGCGATGGCGGCCGTGGCCGCCCCCCCGCCGGCCGCCGCCCCGCTCAATGCGTACAACCCCTACGCCGACACGCAGAATCTGCCGCCGGTCGCCCCCGACGGCACGCTGCGCTGGGGCACCTTCTACAAGTCGGCCGCGATCCAGCAGGCCTACGAACGGCTCTGGAACCTCGGGGCCTGCCGCAACACGAACAAGGCGATCACGATCCCGGTGGAGATGAACAAGGTCGCGATCGACTCGCTCCCGGAGGAGGAGTTCCGGGGCGTCGTCGTCGGCTCGACCGGCACGATCCGCGGCGGCATGATCGCGTTCACGACCGCCGCCGTCCCGGGGCCCGACGCCCCGACGCACGTGGCCGCGCTCCACCCCGCCGGCGTCTCAAAGCTCACGGTGAGCGGCCCGCTGCCCGTGGCGGCGCTGCGGCCGGGGCTCACCGTGCGGGTTCGGGCCGAGGTCGACTCCAAGGGCGTCGCGACGCAGCCGCTCACGGCGATCGACGTCATCACGCCGCCCCCGGGATTCAAGCCCGTCGCCATCCAGGCCGGCCGCGTCGAGTCGGTGGTGGGCACCGTGGTCAGGCGGCAGGCCGACACGCTCTTGCTCCAGGTTCCCGCGGGCAAGATCCGCCGGCTGTCGCTACCGATCGCACCGGATGCCGTGGTCAGCGTCGATGCGGCGCAGGTCGACCTCGTGGCGCCCGGCGACATCGTCACGCTCACCGGCCGCGTGTGGCGGGGTGAGGGCTGCCTGGGAGAGGGAACGGTGTTCGCATCCGTCGTCACCGTCGCCAAGCCGGCGCCGGCCCAGCCGTAGGACGCCGGCGTCGGGGCGCCATAGCCTTGCCGGCGTCGGCGAATTTCACCCACGCTGGAAACACGGACGGAAGGGCCGCTAGAGTACCGGACTCGACGGGAAATCCGGGTCGCTGGCCGTTTCGCCATGAAGCTCTCGAGCGCGTGGATCGTGATCGAAAATGGCCGCTCCCCGGCTGCGACGGTCGCCGCACGGACGCTGCGGAAGCGGCTCGATGCCGTGTGGCGGGAGCTCCCCACGGCCGGCTCCCGCACGGCCCGCGACGCCGAGAGCGTCCATCGGCTGCGGGTGGCGACGCGACGGGCGATCGCCGCACTCGACGCCTTCCACGACCTGCTGCCGGCGAAGCGGGCGGAGTGGTTCGCCAAGCGGCTGCGCCGCATCCGTCGGTCCGCGGGCGAGGCCCGAGATCTCGACGTGCTCACCGATCGGCTCGCCGGCGAGTCGGGCGAACCATCCGGGGCACGGGCCCGGCGACGGCTCGTGGCCATGCTCTCGAAGCAGCGGGATGTCTCACGAAAGCCGATCCGCACGCAGCACGAGCGGCTCCTCGACGCCGACTGGCTCGACCGCGTCGAGCGGCTCATCGCAGGGATCGACGACGGCCGCGGCCGCTCCACGTTTCGGGAGTATGCCGGCCGCCGGCTGCGGCCGCTGATGCGCCGGTTCTTCGCGGCGGCCGACCGGAAGCTCCGCACCGCCGACGAGATTCACGCCCTCAGGATCGAGGGCAAGAAGCTGCGGTATGCGCTGGAAATCTTCTCGGCCGTGTTCCCGCCTCGCATGCGGGCGCGATGCTACGACGCCCTCGAACACCTTCAGAAAACGCTCGGCGATTTCACCGATCACGCCTCCGCCGCGGATCGCTTCCGCCGGCTGTCCCACGAGAAGTCGGCCGCGGCGAATCGCGAGGTCCTCGCACGGCTCCGCGACGAGGAGGAGCGACGGGCCGACGAGGCACGCAAGGCGTTCGTGAAGTGGTGGGACGCACGCCGCCGACGTTCGCTGCGGCGGCGTTTCGAGGAGACGCTCCGCAAGGCGTCGGCATAGGACACCTATGGCACGATCGCCCTCTTCTGCGCAACCACACCACAGGGCCGGCCCGGGCCTCGCCCTTCGGATCGCCCTCGGCGTGGGTGCCGCCGCCCTCGTGTGGTGGCTGTCGCGGCTCGCCACCGACGAGCCGACGGCCGTGAGGCCGCCACGACGCGGCCCGTTCGCCGCAACGGCCGAGCGCACGCCGGCGCCGCCCGGCCCCGCGCCGGCCGGCATGGTGTGGATTCCGGGCGGTGAATTCTCCATGGGCTGCCTCGACCCGCGCTCTTTGCCGCACGGCGGGCCCGACCCGATGGCCGACGCCCGCCCGGTGCACCGCGTGCGCGTGAACGGCTTCTGGATGGACGCCACCGAAGTCACGAACAAGCAGTTCGCCGCCTTCGTCGCCGCCACGGGCTACGTCACCGTCGCCGAGCGCACGCCGCGGGCGGAGGATTTTCCCGAGGCCCCGCCCGAGAACCTCGTCGCGGGGTCGGTCGTGTTCACACCCCCCGCCGAGCCCGTGCCGCTCGACGACCATCTCCGCTGGTGGGCCTACGTGAAGGGTGCCGACTGGCGTCATCCACTCGGCCCGGAGAGCACGATCGAGGGCCACGATGACGAGCCGGTCGTGCACGTGGCTTTCGAGGACGCCGAGGCCTACGCCCGCTGGGCCGGCAAGCGGCTGCCCACCGAGGCCGAATGGGAGTTCGCCGCCCGCGGCGGCCTCACGGGCGCCACCTATCCCTGGGGCGACGATTTCCTGCCAGGCGGCCGCTGGATGGCCAACACCTGGCAGGGCCGCTTCCCGGGCGAAAACACGGCCGCCGATGGCTATCCCGGGCTCGCTCCCGTGGGCCGCTATCCGCCCAACGCCTATGGGCTCCACGACATGTCGGGCAACGTCTGGGAATGGTGTTCCGACTGGTATCGCCCCGACACCTACGCAAAGGCCGCAGCCGCCGGCAGCGTCGCCGTCGACCCGCACGGCCCCGACTCGAGCTTCGATCCCCTGGAGCCGGGCCAGCCGAAGCGCGTGCAGCGGGGCGGCAGCTATCTCTGCTCCGACCAGTATTGCGCCCGCTACATCGTGGGCACCCGCGGCAAGGGCGAGATCTCGAGCGCCACCAACCACATCGGCTTCCGCTGCGTGCAGAGCCCGTAGGACGGGCTTCAGACTGTTTCTTCTGAATGCGCGCCGGCTCGGGGTCGCCCCGTACCGTCTCGCCGGACGTTCGCCTCAGCCCGACCAATCCGCCTTCGGCGGATCGGTGCCCGGCTACGGCTCGCTCGGATTTGCCTGCGCTGCGCCATCCATGGCTTCGCCGACCAATTCGCCTAC
>JBJSZP010000195.1:0-4402 GCA_046090365.1 Planctomycetia bacterium | reverse complement strand
GCTCGGCGTTGGCGTGCGTCAGCGGGTCTTCGGTACTGGCCCCCTGCCACACCCAGAGGTGGGCAAACTGCATCCGCAGGCGGCTCTCGACGTTGCGGCCGCCGCCCGCGTCTTCAGCACGGAGGATTTCATGAATCTTGGCCTCGGCCTCCTCGTTGTGCAGCGTGCGGGCGGCACGGCTGCCGGCGATCCGGCCGTCCGCGGCAGCAGGCTGGATCTTGAGCGTGGTGCTCCCCGACGCGTTGCCGGCAAACACCTTCGTGACGGTGTAGTGGTGGTCGCCGCTTTCAAACCGCAGTTCCACGCTCGGGTGCCCGGTGTGAAACTCCGACCGCATCGACTGGAGCACGGTGCCCGTCACGCGGCTGCGCAGGAAGAGGGCATGGTGCACCGCCTCCACGAGCGTGCTCTTGCCGGCCTCGTTCGGCCCGCCGATCACGGTGCGGGCCGGATCGAAGGCGACGGTGAGATCCTTATGAACGCGATAGTTTTTGATGGTGACGTCGATGAGTCTCATGCGATTTAGGCTCCAGCGATGGCGGTTTGGGGGGTCGTGTTGTGGGGGATGGCGGCGGCGTTGAACTGCGGTTGCGCGCGTTCGGCATGGGCGAGGGCGTGCAGCATGAAGATCGCCTGGCGGATCACGTCGAGGTCGTGGGTGGATTCCGCGCCGGCTGTTCCGCCACCGTCGAGCCGCTCGATCAATTCGGCGGCCACGCGGGAGATGATCGGGTCGTGGGGCCGGTGGGCGAGGTCGTGGATCTCGTCGAGCGTGGGGGCGATCCGCACAAAGTCGACGACGTCGAGCCGCAAGAGCCGCGCCTGCCACGATTCGAGCACGCGGTCGAGCTCGGCCCGGCCGGCGAGCGACACGGTTCCCGTGAGATGCACTTCGGCAAGGCACCCGTCAAACCCCGGCTCCCCCGGCGCCTGGGGCTTCGTGGCCTGCGTGAGCCACTCGTCGAGCTGGGCGGCGCCGTTGGCTTCACCGGCCGCGCCGAGCATCGCATCGGGAGTCGCGGCTGGCTTCTCATCTGGAGTCGCATCAAGAACGGCTTCGTGCGTGATCCACCGAAACCTGCCGGTGGCGACCTGCGCGACCGTCGGCTGCCCGCCGCGGCTCACTGTCACGATCGCCACGTGCCCCGGCTCCTGTCCCGCCTTCGGAAACCGGTCGATCTCCGGCGTGCCGGCATACCAGGCCTTGGGTCCCGCGGCGGTGAAGCCGTGCCAGTCACCCAGGGAGACATAATCAATCTCGTCGAGCGGCAGCCGATCGATCGCAATGGTGTTGGCCGAAATCGCGCCGGTGGCCGCGCCGTCGTCATCGTGCTGGCCTCCAGCCCCCGCGGTAAACGCCGTCGTGCTGCCGTGGGCGATCACGATCCGGGGCAGATGCTTCGAGTCGTCGTCGCCGTCGAGCAAACGGTCGAACTCAAGGTCGCGGATCCAGGCGGTGGGATCGTCGGGCTCGTGCCGCCGCAAGAGCGGGCACGGCAGCAGAATCACCTCGTCGGCGTCGAGTCGGATCCTCACCGGCTCGCGCGCCGTGAGCAGGTGAAAATTCGGTGCCAGCCGCTCCCGTTCCCGCCGGAAAAACGGCTGTTCCCAGAGTGAGTCGGGCCCGGCGTGGTCGTGGTTGCCGGGGATGGCAAACACGGGCACGCCGAGTTCGGCGATCGCGCCGAGCGCCGCCGAGATCGTGGCATGCGTGGGCGTGGGTGAGTCGAAGAGGTCGCCGGCCGCGACCACAAACCGTGCCTGCCGGTCGCGGACCACCGCGCCGATCCTGCGGAGTGCCTCAAACCGCTCCTGCTGCACGCGGGCCCGCTTGGCAGGATCGGTGATCGAGGCGAAGGGTTTGCCAAGCTGCCAGTCGGCGGTGTGCAGAAACGTGATCGGGCGCGCGGGCTTGGGCTTCGGGGCGGGGGGCATGGCTGGTCTCCAGGAGGTTTGTCGGGGGCTTGAGGGATGGGGAGATTGACACGCTCACGCCTGGATCGGCGGGGCGTCGCTATCGCCGAGGAGGCGTTCGAGGGCTTCGAGGCCGCCGGCCGATTCGCCGAGCTCGAGGATCCGGGTGATGTCGGCCGGGGGCTCGGGCATGTCTTCCTGGGCCAGGTCGAGGTCCACCTCGCCGGTCGTCATCGCGTGGCGGATCACCGGGTCGAACTGCCGCACCGCGATCAAGAGGCCGGCGATCGCCCGGTGCAGTTGCTCGGCGCACATCGGCGCCTTCTCGAGCGGGATCTCGATATTCGGCTGGAGGCGGTCGTCGTCCTGGAGGTCGAAGCGAATGAGCTTCATGTTTGCCTGGATCCGCGCCGCTGCCTCGCACACGGCAGCGCGATGTTCGCATTGAGCAAGCGGCCATGCGCCTTTGACAAACGCCACGCAAAACTCTCCCTTTTCCACCATTCGCACGTAAATTTGCACGTGCGGATCGCCGTCGTCGTCGCGGAACGTTGTGTCGTCCGGCTCGCCGCTGAAGCCGATGGCGATCACCTTGTGCTCCTCGTTGGCGTCGTACTCGAGGCCGGCTTCATCGAGGAATCGCTTGAGGTCGTCGAACGTGGTGGCCATGGGAATCTCCTGGTTTAGGTGGGGATGAAAGTGGCAACGAAGGCATGGTGAGGGATCAGTTCTGTTCGCCGTTGCGGCGCCGCTGCTCATCCAGCCAGTCGCGAAACTCCTTGAGGATCGTGAGCCGAGCGGGATGGGCGCCGGGCTTGGTGGAGATCGCGGCCGCCCGCATCACGGAGCCGATCGACGGGCCGGCCGCCGGCTCATCCGGCTGGCTCGGCTGGCCGGGCTCGTGGGGCTTGTCGCCCTGGCTCGGGGCGGCGGGCTGGTGGAGCGGGATGCGGGAGAGGTTCAGGTGGGCAACGTCGCCCGCGTTGAACTTCCCGGTCTTCATGGCCCTCGTCACCTGCGGGTGCCAGGCCTCCACAAACCCGGTGAGCACGGCGAGCGCCTCGAGCACGCGCTCGTCGCGGGCGCCGTCGTCATCGCAGGGGCAATCGACGCGGATCCGGATGTCGCCTTCGGGCTCGAGCGCCGGCCGCACGAGGGGTGTGCGGCCATTGGCGGTGAGCAGGCAGGCGAGCGTGGCCTCGCGGTGGTCGGTGGCCCGGAGGTCGAAGGCGTGGAGGCTTTCGACGGCCACGCACCGGTTGGGCTTGTCGAAGGTGCCGTAGATCTCGAGGGCGTGTTCCCCAGAGGGGTTCTTGTAGGTCTTGGTCTGCACCCGCGTGGCCACGATCGTGTCGAGCAGCAGCTCGCAGGTGTAGCCTTGGCGGGTGAGGAGGGTCTGCAGGTCGTCGAGCGTCTTGGCCATTCGCGTTTCCCGGTGGTCCGGGCTCCCATGGGTGTGATGGGAGGCATTCTGCGAAGGGCCTGTTGACAGAGTTGGTCATCGCGTCGCCAGCCCTGGAAAACGGGCGTTTTCCAGGCCACGAGCGCGGCAAAAGACGACGGGCCGCGGCCGGCAGGCCGCCGATGCCGTCAGGCTTGCCGGCAATCCATTCGTGGCGCGATGATCTGTTGCATCAAGCCGAACGACCACCGTGACGCTGAGGATGGCCGCATGGGTTTTCCCTATTGGTTTGTGCCAGGTTCATGCCGGAGTTTCGACATTGTCGAGCCTGAGAATGATGAGGTGTTCGAGTCACGGCTTTACAACCGGATATTTTTGGAGCTGGAATCCAGCGAGTGCGCTGAGATTCTCTGCGCCGATGCATCACGGCTGACGTCGGCAGCCTTGAATTTTTTCCTGAAACCCGAGTTCGACGTCTTGTGCGATCGTGTGGTTGGTTTGCGTTTTCGTCACTTCACGGCTGCCAATGCCCAGACTCTTGTTCCAGTTGTCGAGAAATTGCCGAACCTGAGGTCCTTGGAACTGCTCAAGGACTTCAGCCTTGATCGCGACTGCATCGACGTGCTCAGTGGCCTACCCAGACTCAGAGAGTTGGCCGCCGGTAAGTTGACTGCTACCGAAGCGTCGCCCAGGCATGTGGTCATCGAGCATCTGGCGAGCCTGAAGGCCCTCGAGCACCTTGCCGTGCCACGGTGCTGTCTGGAGTTAGACGAAATCGCTGCGATCATCGATGCGTGCGGCCTGTACGTGTTGGAGGTGGGCAATGACTACGACGAAGACAGCGAAAAAGCGCTCCAAGCTCCACACAGAAACTGCACGATCGGCTGGGGGTTTTTGGCCTGACACGGCTTTTTATGGGATGCGGTCCCCGGGGCATTTCGGCACCGGCTCGCGGGCGGCCATTTCGAACATCTTGGCCGCGGAGCGCACGCGGCGGCAGCGGAGGAGCTTCCGCAGGGCCGGCGGCACGGAGGCATCCGTGATTGCCGCGCGAAACTCTCGGCTCATCCAGCGCTGGATCGTCCG
>JBJSZP010000194.1:0-1756 GCA_046090365.1 Planctomycetia bacterium | reverse complement strand
GGCAACCGCGCGTTCGTCGGCACCCGGCAGCAGGTGCTCGTGGAGGGGCTCTCCGCCCGCGACGAGAAGAAAGACGTGCAGCCCGGGCCCGACGGCATGGCCCAGCTCAGCGGCCGCACGATGTGCGACCGGATCGTGGTGTTCGACGCTCCGCTGCGGCTGGTAGGCCGGCTCGTCGACGTCGACATCACGGCGGCCGGCGCCTGGTCGCTCGCGGGCATCGTGGCCGACGGCCTCGCCGACGCCGTGCCGCTCGACCACGTGACCGTGCACCAGATCGCATCCCCCGCCCCTGCTGCCACCCGGGCAGCGACCCCTGCCGCCGGCCGGGCGGCGACACCGGCCGCCACCCGGGCCGAGGTCTCGCGTGGCCGCCCCCGACGCGATGCTGCGGCTGCTGGACGACCCGCAGACCGCCGCCGCGTGGGGCCGCGCGGCGGGGCTCGACGATCCGGCCGCGGCGCACCGGGCGTTCACGGCGCTCGCCGCGCTCGGGATCCCGTTCGACCTCCTCGCCGCGCTCGGAGAGCAGCTGCACGGCCTCCTGCCTGCAGCCGCCGATCCCGACCGCGTGCTGGCCGACATCGAGCGGTTTTTCGCCGCGGTCCGCAGCCCGCTCTCCACCGCGGCGCTCTGCGAGCGGGATCCGCAGGCGCTCCAGACCCTCGTGAAGATCTTTTCGGCCAGCCCCTACCTCGCCGAGATCGTGATCGGCGATCCCGAATCGTGGGAGCAGGTGCGGCTCGGCCAGGGGCGGCCGGAGAAGCGCGAGGCCGTGGCGGCGGCGCTCAAGGCCGAGGTGGCGGCCGTCTCGGACCCCGCCGACGTGATGCGTGCCCTCCGCCGGTTCAAGCGGCGCGAGACGCTCCGGATCGCCTACGGCGACATCGTCGGCGGCCAGCGGCTGGAGACCGTCGTCGCCCAGATCTCGCACGTGGCCGATGCGATCGTGGGGGAGGCGATCCGATTCGCCGTCGAGCGGCTCGAGCGGCAGCGGGGCGTGCCCCGCGGTCCGACGGGCGAGCGGGCCACGCTCGCGGCGATCGCCCTCGGCAAGCTCGGCGGCGCGGAGCTCAACTATTCGAGCGACATCGACCTCGTGTTCGTCTACTCGGCCGAGGGGCGGGCGTCGGGCCCCAAGCCCTGCACCAACCAGGAGTTCTTCGAGCGGGCCGTGGGGGAGGTGGTACGGCTGCTCACGGAATCGACCGAGCTCGGCGTCGCCTACCGCGTCGACCTGCGGCTGCGGCCCCACGGCGGCATCGGCCCGGCGGTGCTCGCGCTCGAGCCCACGCTCTCGCACTACGACCAGTTCGGCCGCACGTGGGAGCGGCAGGCGTGGGTCAAGGCACGGATCGTGGGCGGCGACGAGCCGCTCGGCGCCCGGCTGCTCGCCGAGCTCGAGCCGTGGATCTACCGCCGCTGGCTCACCCGGGCCGACATCAGCGGGATCAAGGCGCTCAAGCGCCGGATCGAGCACCGGGCGGAGCGCGAGGGGGCCGACGCCAGGAACCTCAAGACCGGCCACGGCGGGATCCGCGACATCGAGTTCACGATCCAGTTCCTGCAGCTGTTGAGCGGGGGCGACGTGCCGCAGGTGCGCACGGGCACCACGCTCGAGGCGATCCGCCGGCTCGCCGCGGCCGATGCCCTCACCGACCAGGAGCGCGAGATCCTCGAGCGCACCTACACGCTCCTGCGCACCGTCGAGCACCGGCTGCAGATCCTCTACGACCGCCAGACACACGACCTGCCG
>JBJSZP010000193.1:0-4420 GCA_046090365.1 Planctomycetia bacterium | reverse complement strand
GTAGAGGCCCTTCGGGTCGCGGCCCTCGCAGACCGCAAGCGGGGCCCTCACGTACACCTCCACGAAGTCGCCGGCAGGCAGCATGGCCCGCACGGCGTCGCGGTCGCGGCGATAGGGGCTGATGAAGGCCGTGAGCGCGATGATGCCGGCCTGGGCGAAGAGCTCCGCCACGGCGCCGATGCGGCGGATGTTCTCCTCGCGGTCCATCGCGGAAAACCCGAGGCCAAAGCGCTTTGCAAACTCCTCGCCATGCCGCTCCACGAGCAGGCCCGGGGCGGCGTTGAGCCCCAGCCGCACGTTGTCGCCATCGAGCACGAAACTGCGGACGCCGCGGGCGTTGAGCCGGTGATCGACGGCGTTGGCGAGCGTGCTCTTGCCGGAGCCTGAGAGGCCGGTGAACCAGAGGACGCAGCCCTTGTGTCCGAAGGTTTGCTCACGATCGGCGCGGGTCACCGCGTGGGCATGCCAGCGGACATCGACCTTTTCAGCGGGGTTGCCGGAGGAGGCCATCGATCACTCCCAGCCATCGAGCACGACGGCGCTCTTGAATCGCTTGGCCGGCTCACCGGGCACGGTGCGGTCGATCTCGAGCGTGATCGTGTCGCCGGGGCCGTGCCGGCCGACCCGTTCGGTGAGCGCATCGAAATTCGCCACCGGGTCGCCGTCGAGCACGAAGCTGCGCACGCCGCGGGCGTTGAGCCGCTGGTCGACGGCGTTGGCGAGCGTGCTCTTGCCGCAGCCGGAGAGCCCGGTGAACCAGAGGACGCAGCCCTTGTGGCCGGCGGCCCGCTCGCGGTCGGCGCGGGTCACCGCGTGGGCGTGCCAGCGGACGTCGACCGTTTCGGTGGGACTGTCGGAGGGTGCCATCGGATCACTCCCAGCCATCGAGCACGACGTCGCTCTTGAACCGCCTGGCCGGCTCGCCGGGCACGGTGCGGTCGACCTCGAGCGTGATCCTCTCGCCGGGGCCGTGGCGGCCGACCTCCGTCGTGAGGGCCTCGAAGTTCGCCACCGCCGTGCCGTCGATCGAGAGCACGACGTCGCCGATCTGCAGCCCCGCCTTCGCGGCGGCCGAGCCTTCCTGCACGTGCGTGATCACGCACGGCCCGATCATCGGCTGCCCGGCCACGCCGAGCTTGCCTCCCTTGCGGACGTCGATCCTGGCATTGGGGAGTTTGGCGGCAAGCGCGGCAAGCAGATCGTCGCTGATGCCCGTGCCGTAGAGCTGCAGGGCCTCGACGCCGTGGAGGCGGCCGAGGGCTGCTACGGCCGCGGCGTCGAGCGGCACGCCGAGCGCGCCCACGAGCCTCACGCCCCTGAGCCGGGAGAGCAGGCGGAGATCCTCCGACGTGCCCCGCCAGCGGGCGTTCAGGATCACCTGCAGGCCCCGGTTGCCGCTCAGGAACATCCCCTCCGAGATCACGGCCCCGAGCGCCTCGAGCTTCTCGCGGGTGGCCTGCGCCATGCCGCGGTGGTGGAAGTCGAGCGCCCCGTCGGCGAGCCGCGTGACGGCCGACGGGGGGCCTTCCGCGATCGTCTCCAGCAGTTTCTCAGCCGCGGCGGCGAGCACGTCGTCGTCACTGGCCAAAAACCCGCACACGATCTCGATCGCGCGGCTGGCCACCTCGAGGTCGTCGCCGCCGATCGCGTCGCCCAGTGGTTCCAGAGCCGCCTGCCCGGCGGCGGCGAGGCTCTTGCTGGCCGCCTCCCGCTGGGAAAACTGCTCGGCCCCGAGCTGCTCGACCCACGCGGCGATCTCGGCGGCGGTGGGCGGCTCGTCCGCCACGACGGATGCCGTCGCGACCACCAGCGGCACGGCGATCGCGAGGCGAATCAGGGCGGGCATACGGGCGTCCGACGGGAATGTTCCGAATATACCAGCCGGCCGCCGCCCGGTTTTCCCGCGGCTACACTTGAGGGTCCGCCTCCTCTGCTCCGGCTCCCGGCAGCCATGACACTCCCACTCGCCCACGACCGGGCCTCCACAGCCGCCTCGTCCCCTGCTCCGCCGCTGCCTGCCACCCGCGCGGAGATGCTGGCCCGCGGCTGGGACGAGGTCGACATCGTGTTCGTGAGCGGCGACGCCTACGTCGACCATCCGAGCTTCGCCAACGGCCTGCTCGCCCGGCTGCTCGAGGCCGCGGGCTTCCGCGTGGCCGTGCTCGCACAGCCCGACTGGAAGTCGTGCGAGCCGTGGAGGCAGTTCTGCCGGCCGCGGCTGTTCTTCGGCGTGTCGGCCGGCAACATGGACTCGATGATCAACCACTACACGGCCAACCGCAAGGTGCGGAACGACGACGCCTACTCGCCCAACGGTGAGATCGGCCGCCGCCCCGACCGGGCCACGCTCGCCTACTGCCAGCGGTCGCGGGAGGCGTTTCCGGGAGTGCCCGTCGTGGCCGGCGGCGTGGAGGCGAGCCTCCGGCGGCTGGCCCACTACGACTACTGGAGCGATACGGTCCGCCGCTCGATCATCCTCGACTCGAAGGCCGACCTCGTCGTGTTCGGGATGGGGGAGCGGACGATCCTCGACGTGGCCCACGGGCTTGCCGCCGGCAAGACGGTGAAGGACCTCCGCGACCTGCGCGGCGTGGCCTACCGGCTCGGGGCGAGCGAGCCGGTGCCGACGGGCCCGGGGGGCGGCGCGGCCGACACGGTCGAACTGCCCGACTACGACTCGGTCGCCGCCGACAAGCTCGCGTTCTGCGAGATGACGCGGATCTCGCACCTCGAGACCAATCCCCACAATGCCCGCCGGCTCGTGCAGCGGCACGGCCGCGAGGCCGTGGTCGTGAATCCCCCCGCCCTGCCCCTCGAGCAGCACGAGATGGACCAGGTGTACGGCCTGCCCTTCACGCGGCGACCGCACTCCTCGTATGGCGCGGCCCGCATCCCGGCCTTCGAGGTGGTGGAGACGAGCGTGCAGATCATGCGCGGCTGCTTCGGCGGCTGCACGTTCTGCTCGATCACGGCCCACGAGGGGCGGATCATCCAGAGCCGCAGCCAGGAATCGGTGATCACCGAGATCAAGCTGCTCGCGAAGCAGCCCGGCTTCAAGGGCACGGTGTCCGACATCGGCGGCCCGACGGCCAACATGTATCAGATGCGGTGCACGCGGCCGGAGGTGGAGGCCAAGTGCCGCCGGCTCTCCTGCGTGCATCCAACCGTCTGCAAACTCTTGGGCACCGACCACGGCCCGCTCAAGGATCTCATGCGCGAGGCCCGGAGCGTGGAGGGCGTGAAGCGGGTGCTCGTGGCCAGCGGCGTGCGGATGGACCTCGCCCGCCGCGACCCTGAGTATCTCGAGGAGCTCGCCGCGCACCACGTGGGCGGGCACTTGAAGGTGGCCCCGGAGCACACCGATCCCGAGGTTCTCACCCTCATGAAGAAACCGTCGGCCGACGACTACGTCGAGTTCGACAAGGCCTTCAAGAAGGCCAGCCGCCGCGTGGGGAAGAAGCAGTACACCGTCCCCTACTTCATCGCCAGCCATCCGGGGAGCGGCGTGGAGGAGATGATCGATCTCGCGCTCTTCCTCAAGCGCAACAGTTACAAGCCCGACCAGGTGCAGGACTTCATCCCCAGCCCCTTCGACATCGCGGCCTGCATGTATTACACGGGCCTCGACCCGATGACGCGCGAGCCCGTGAAAGTGACGAAGGGCCTTAAGGATCGGCGGATGCAGCGGGCCCTGCTCCAGTTCTTCAAGCCGGAAAACTACTTCGAGGTGCGGCGGGCGCTCGAGCAGGCCGGCCGGCAGGATCTCATCGGGTCGGGCTGTGACTGTCTCATCCCCGACCGACCGCCCAAGGAGGCCCTCGACAAGAAGCGCCGCGAAGCCACACGCGCCTTCACGGAACAGACCTCAGGCGACCACATCCGCAGCGGGCCCGCCACGGCCCGCGGACAGCGTGGCGGCAAGCAGCGCCGCCCGCGCAAATCGATCGGCTACCGCCCCAACCGCGGCACGTAGGACAGGCTTCAGCCTGTCATGCTTCGCGCAACGCCGTGGCCGCGGGGTGATCGTCGCAGCCGCAGGGCCGCCACGATCGCTGCGGCTCCGCCTACCAGGCACAAGCCACTCGGCTCCGGCACAGGAATGATCCCGGGCGCCGGCCCGCCGAGCGCTGCCACCTCCTGGCTCGTGAGCGGATCGTCACGGAACTGGAGGTTGGCGACGTAGAGCGTGCCGAGTTCGCCCTTCGTGGGACCGTCGATCCGGTCGTTCCTGTCGGCGTTGAACAGGAAGAAGGCCGAGTCGGCGCCCAGGCCGTCATAAGAATCGCTGAGCGTGCCGATTGAGAACGCCTCGTCGGTAAAGAGATCCTTGTCAACGAGGTCGATATTCCGCTCCGATGTCTGTGGCACCAGATCCGGCACGATATCGGCAGCGAGGCTGCCATTCACGTAGGCCCGATAC
>JBJSZP010000192.1:0-4317 GCA_046090365.1 Planctomycetia bacterium | reverse complement strand
CCGCCGCCCGGCCCCCATCTGGCAGGCGTAGAGCGTGCCGTCGGCGGCGAAGAACAGGCCGTTGGCCTTGTCGGTGTTTTCGAGCCACGGCTCCACCTTCCCGGTGGCCGCCCGCCACACGTGGATCCGCTGGTTGGGGATATCGGTGAAGAACACGTCGCCCGCCGCGTCGGCCGCGGGGCCCTCCGTGAATGCAAACCCGCCCGCCACCTCGCGGGGGGCGACGGGGCCGTCGACGAGCTGCGCGAGGGCGTTCTGCTCCGTATTGCAATCCGCATCGGGCGGCACGGCCGCTCCCGACTGCTCCACCGGATGCGTGAACAGATACCGCCACACCGGCTCGTGGACGAGCGAGCCGTTGGCGTTCTTGACGGCGCTGCCGTCGGCGATCACGCACGTGTGGGCGCGATCAGGGCTGCCGCCCACGTCGGCCGTGGTGATCAGCCGCCGCGTGTCGCCATACGGGGGCGAGGCCTTGTCGACGTCCACCACCGGGCCGTGCGCCTGCATCCCGAGCAGCTGCCACGAGCGGCAGTAATGGTCGGCCGTCCAGCCGCCGTCGAGCACGTGGGTGAACCCGAAGAACCGGGCCGAGGGCGTGGCCGACGGCAGCTCCTGCCACGACTCCGTCTGGTCGCGCGGCCCCGAGAACATCACCACCCGGTCGACGGGCCGGTGCACCGCAAACCGGGCGGCCGTCGTGGAGCCGTGCGAGATGCCCGCCATGATCACCTTGTCCCAGCGGAGGTCGGCGGCATCGGCGGTGAGAAACTGCTTCCAGTTGCCGGCCGGGTTTTCGCGGTCGAGCCAGAGGAGAAACTGGCGGGCTCGCTCCTGCATGCCGTCGGGCTTGGGGATCTCCACGAGCGGGCTGTGGTCGTCGCCCGTCGCGGCCTCGAGGCGGATCCTGCCGAGCACGTCGCCGGAGTCGCGCATGGCAGGATCGATCAGCCCGAACCACTGGTTCGCATACGCCACCTGGATGCCGTGCATCCCGTAGCCCGCGATCCGGTCGAAGAGCCCCGGGCTGTGGGGCATGAGCCAGATCACGAGCCGCCCCTGCGACGGCACACGCGTGTCGACCACGGCGTGCTGCAGGTCGATCGGTTTTCCCTTCGCATCCGTGAACACGAAGCCGATCTCGGGATGCTCCTTGGCGGCGGGATCGATTTCGCTCGCCCTCTTCGCGAGGTCGTAGCGGCGGCCCTCCTCCGCGGCCGTCGCGCCAACTGCGGCGAGGGCCATGAACAAGATCACGCAGATGCGTCGCATGTCGGATTTCCTCCTGCGGCCCGGGCCGCCGTCAGTTCGCCCGCGGCAGGAGCGCCACGAGATCGAACGGGTGATATATTGACGGCTTTCCCACGGGGAGTCGATCCATGAAAGCCGTTCGTTTGATTGCAGTGTTCGTCGGCCTCGTCGCCGTGTACGCACATGCCGAGCCGCCCGCCGCGGTCGCGCCTGCGGCTGCTGCGCCGGCCCCCGCCGCCGTCGCGAAGAAGCCTGCCCCCGTGCGGATGGGCTGCGGGATCATGACGTTCGACACCGTCCCGGGCTGGGGGCTCGACGACAAGGGCCTCTCGCAGATCGGGCCCACGCACGGCGGCGTCGCCGTCGACAGCCGCGGCCTCATCTACACGAGCGCCGACGCGGGCCTCTTTGTGTTCAGCCCCAATGGCAAGCTGGTCCGCCGGTTCCTCGATGGCGACTACACACGGCTCCACGACATCGAGATCCATAAGGAGGCCGACGGCGAGTATCTCTACGGTGCCCGCAACGCCAACGCCGAGGGGATCAAGATCAACTGCGAAACGGGCGCCGTCGTGCTCAAACTGCCGTTCCCGACGGAGTCGGGGCTCAACCTCGCGAAGTTCGCCCCCACGGCGATCACCGTGGCCCCCAACGGCGACATCTTCCTCTCCGACGGCTACGCCTCCGACCACATCTTCAAGTTCGACAAGACTGGCAAGTATCTCAAGCACTTCGGCACGAAGGGCAACGACCTCAAGCAGTTCAGCACGGCGCACGGCATGACGCTCGACACGCGCTACGCCCCGCCGCGGCTCCTGATCTGCGACCGCAACCACCAGCCCAAGGGCCGGCTCCTGCACTACGACCTGGAGGGCAACTTCATCGAGGAGGTGGTCACCGGCCTGGGGATGCCCACGTCGGCGTCGGTGCAGGGCGACTTCGTGTCGGTGCCCGACCTCCACGGCCGCCTCGTGATCCTCGACAAGACCAACACGATCATGGCGGTGCTCGGCCACAACCCCGACCGCGCCCAGGGGCAGAACTACAAGGTGCCGCAGGACAAGTGGATCGAGGGCGTGTTCAGCGGCACGCACGGCTCGGCCTGGGACGCAGAGGGCAACCTCTACGTGCAGGACTGGAACATGGCGGGCCGGATCATGAAGCTCGTGCGCGTCCGCTGAGGATGCGTCGAGGGCGGCTCGGGCGCAGAGAGACCCGCGAGAGGGCCCATCGATGCCGCGCTAGCGGCTGCGGCGCCGGCCGCCCACGGGCGTGCTGCCCGTTGACTCGTCATTGGCCTGGCTCGTGAAGAGGCCCGCCCACGCGGCGTCGGCCACACTCATGGCCGCCGTGCCGGCGGGCTTCGGAGTGCTGTCGCTGCCGCCGGTCGGGGCGGCCACGGGCACGGGCAGGTCGGAATTCAGGTCCGGGCTGAAAAGGTTGTCGTCGGGCACCGTGACGGGCCCGTCGTCGATCGGCGGCTGCGGATCAACGGGCGCATTGTTGAGGAACACCTGTTCGTACCAGGCGTCGAACGACTGGGCCTCGCCGGGCGTGCTCAACTGAGCCCAGCGGCAAAGCTTGCTCGGCGTGATGACCATCAGCTGGATCCCGCCGGCGCCGTGCTCCTCAGGCCATGTCGGATTCTGTTCGACGAATTCCCGATACTGGCCGACGAGATAGTTCCCCAACCCCTGCATGACCAGGTGCGTGCCGCATCGAATCCAGCCATCGGGTTGCACAGAATCCTGGTCGGCCTGCTCGTCATCCACGGTATTCCAAACCCAGACCGTCCGGCCGTCCAAGATCGACGCATCCCCTTCGAGCCATTCGGGCATCGGATCCGGTTCGCCCGTCATCGGCATCCATTCTTCCGTCATCCAAGCTTCGGGCACCCAGTCTTCGGGCAGGCCGCCGTCGATCAGCTGCTCGTCTCGGGGTTGCTCGTCCCAGGGCCCCGTGACCCACTCCGGGCAAATCATCACTTCGTACGGCTGGTCACTCTCAGCCACCGTGCCGTCACCGGCGAGAGCCGTGTCCTCGGCGACCGGCTGGTCTTCAGCGAGAACAAGCGCATCGAAGTCCGCCACGAAACCGTTCACCACGAGGGTCAGCATGCTGCGCTGCTCGAGCGGCTCAAACGCGAGCCAGCGAAGGGGAGAAAGATCGCGCGCATTCCGCTGCGAGCGGCTTCGCCGGCGGGCACGATTTTTCGGTCGGTTTCCGGACATGCGCGATCCCCAAGTGCGGGGGGATAGTACCAGCCTGGCTGCCGGCCGTCAAAACCTTTTTCCTCTCTCTATCGGTTTTTTCAGGCCGCTGCGTTACGGCCGGTTGGCATGTCGGGCCATCCGGCAGGTCACGCGGGCGTCGAGACCGCGACCTTCACCACGATCTTGATCACGGGCTCCGGTTCGGCCCACGCGCAGCACGGGGCGTGGGCGTCGTCGGGAAACAGGATCGCGAACTGGCCGGCCGCGAGGCGGACGGGCACGAGAGCGGCGTCCGCGGCGAAGAAGGCGGCGTCTTTCACGTCGTCATACGGCCTCGTCGGCTCACCGAGCGACGCGAGCGGCGCCCACTGGATCACCTCGCGGCCCCGCAGGATGCATTGCACGTCGACGTAGCGGCGGTGGGCCTCGAGCTGCCCGACCGCCTCCCGCGTGTCGTAGCGCTGCACGAGCGCAAACACGGCGTCGCCGTCGATCTCGTGGCGGCCGTCGGCGATGCCGGGCGTCGCCTGCTCGAGAAACGCGAAGGCCTGCGCGAAGCGGGGATTGAGCGCGGCGTAGCGGCGCCACTGGGGGAGAGTGTCGAGGATCATGCGTGGACTCCGGGTGTGGCCGGAGCATACCGCGGGCGGGCCGCGGCGGTCATGGCGAGGGCGTAGGACAGGCGTCTCGGCTGTCCTACGGGGAAAACACCTCGAGCCGGCCGGCCGCGAGGCCGAGCGAGGCGGCGCGGGCCGAGAGGGCGGCGAGGGCACTCGCCCCGGCCGGGCCGAGGTCGACCGTCCACTCGTTTACGTAGAGATCCACGTGCTGCATGAGCACGCGGTCGTCGAAC
>JBJSZP010000191.1:0-847 GCA_046090365.1 Planctomycetia bacterium | reverse complement strand
CGGGGCCCTCGAGTTTTACGACACGGCGAAGAAGGCGGGCATCAACCCGATCATCGGCTACGAGGCCTACATCGCCCCCGGCAGCCGGTTCCAGAAGGACGCCGGCAGCCAGAAGGATTCGAGCTACCACCTCACGCTCCTGGCCCGCGATCGCGTGGGGTTCGCCAACCTGTTGCAGCTCGCCACGCGGGCCTATCTCGAGGGCTTCTATTTCAAGCCGCGGATCGACCGCGAGCTGCTCGCCGCCCACCACGAGGGGATCGTCTGCCTGTCGGGCTGCCTGTCGGGCGAGTTCAGCCGGTCGCTGATCGGGTCGTCGCGGGCGGAGAAGCAGTCGCTCGCCCAGGCCCGCGACGTGGCCGGCTGGTTCCAGAAGCTCTTCGGCGACCGCTACTTCATCGAGATCCAGGACAACGGCCTCGCCGTGCAGCAGCAGGTGACCGACGTCGCCCTGGAGATCGCCCGGGATCTCGGAATCCCGCCCGTGGCCACCTGCGACTGCCACTACGTCAACCGCGAGGATGCGGTCGCGCAGGACATTCTCCTGTGCGTGAACACGGGCCGGTTTCGCAACGATCCCGACCGGATGCGGATGGACTCGAGCGAGTTCTACCTCAAGAGCCCGCAGGAGATGCACCAGGCCTTCTCGGGTCTCGACCGGGCGCTCGTCGCGGAGGCCGCCGCCCGGAGCCAGGAGATCGCCGACTCCGTCGCCATCGAGCTCGACCTCGGCAAGCGGCATTTTCCGGGATTCGAGGTGCCCGCGGGCCGGACGGCCTCCGAGGAGCTGCGCCGGCTGTGCCTGGCCGGGCTGCGCGAGCGGTATGCGGCCGTGCCGAAGCGCTGG
>JBJSZP010000190.1:0-4951 GCA_046090365.1 Planctomycetia bacterium | reverse complement strand
GAGGCCACCTCCCGCCGCAGGCTCATGATGCCGAGGGCCGGGGCGTAGCCGTGGTTGCGGGGGTCGTTGGCCGCCTCGGCGAGCTTGTCGACCACCAGCTGGGCCGGGGGATCCGAGGGATTCCCCATGCTCATGTCGATGATGTCGTGCCCTGCCCGGCGCCGCTGGTAGGTGGCCTGGTTGATCCGAGCGAAGAGATATGGCGGCAGTTGCGAGATCCGGTCGGCGACGCGGAATTCGAACGGCTTCTCCCCTTCGGCCGGCCCGTCGGCGGTTTCCGTGGGATCGGGAAGCTGGGCCTGCGTGGAAAGCGGGTCTGGTGGCTGCGTCATCGACGGGGTCCGGAAGTGGAGCCCGATTCTACCGCCCTGCCCCGCCACATCGCTACCGACCCTGCGGAGCGGCCGGTCCGGCCGGGGCGTCGAGCGACGCGGGCACGACGCCGGCCGCGGGGCTGGCCCGCCGACTCCCGGCCCGCGGGGCCGCGAGCTCATCGGCCTCGCGCTTCGAGAGCGTGCTCTGGGGAATCGCCGCCGACCGCGGGAGCCCCGGCTCGGGCGGCGCCTGGCTCGTGCCGGCGAGGAAGTTGTCGATCGTGGCCGCCTCGCGGAGGTGGGAGAAGTGGCGGGCCATCTCGATCCGCTGCTTCTTCTCGAAGATGTCGTCGTAGAGTTCGTCGCGCACCTCGGCGAAGTCGACCTTCGCCGGCTCCGTGTAGCCCTCGCAGAAGAGCACCAGGAACCGGTCGGCGATCTGCACCACGCCGGAGAGCTCGCCGGCCCCGAGGGCAAACGCCTCCCGCTCGAGCGCTGGCTGGCCGCCGTGCCGCTGGATGGGCGGCACCTCGCCGCGGAGCGTGCGGCTCGTGGGATCGACCGAGTATTTCTCGGCGAGGTCGCCGATCGTCTCGGCCGTGGGGTTTTTCCGGGCGAGCTGCCATACCTCCTGCGCCCGTCGCTGGCTGTCGAGCACGATCACGCGGCACCGGGCCCGCGGGCCGAACGTCGCCACAAACGCCTTGTCGAGATCCTCCTGCGTCACCGCCACCGTGCCGACGAGCTTCTTGAGCACCACGGTCGGGTGGACGATGTCTTCCAGGTAGTGGCGGATCGGGATCTTCTGCTCGCGGGTCACGCGGTCGAGCCACGCGGCGGTGTCGATCGAGCCGTCGGGCTTGCGGAAGCCCATCAGGTCGGCGGCACGGGCGATCTCCGCGTCGATGTCGGCCTGGGCCACCTGCTGCCGGGCCCGCTCGAGCGCCTGCTGGAGCAGCGCCCGGGTGATCAGCACCTCGAGCACGTCGGCACCGTGGCGATCGAGGCACGCCTGCCGCACCGCGTCGAGCGGGATCGGCTGCCCGTTCACGGTGGCGGCCACGCCCGGCTGGGCCGCGGCCTTGGCCGGGTCGCTCATCACGTTCTCGATCGCCGCGGCCGTCTGCAGTTTCCGGAACACCTCGCTCGATGCGGCCCGGCTCTTCTTCTCGCGGAGTTCCTCGGCGAGCCGCTGGCGGACGTCGTCGAACTTCACGTCGGCGGCGGGCAGATGCCCCTCGCACTTCACGATGAGGAACTGGTCGGCCACCTGAGCCACCGGCGAGATCTCGCCCGGTGAGAGCCCGAACACGACCGTCTCGAACGCCGGCTCGCCGGTGTGTCGGCGGATCGGCTGCACCCAGCCGTTGGCGCTCGCGCTGCCGACGTCGACGGAATGCTGCCGCGCCAGGGCGCCGAACTCGTCGGGGGCCGCCAGCGCCTTGGCCCGCAGCCGCTCCGCCTCCTGCCGCGACTTCACCACGATGATCCTGGCCTTCACGGAAGACCCAAACTGGTTCTCGAACGCCTGTTTCACCTCGTCGGGCGTGGGCTCGATGCTCGCATGCGCGAGCCGGCGCAGGGCCAGCATCGGCCACACGATCTCGTCGGCGTATTGCTTGGGCGACACGCCCCGTTCCTGCTGGATGAGCTCCATCCACTTGTCGCGCGGCACGCTGAAGCGCCGCGACATCGCGTCGATCTCGGCGTCGACGTCGGCCTTCGTCACGGCCGTTCCCGCCCGCTGGCAGGCCTGTTCGATGATCGCCTTGTTGATGAGCGTCTCGAGCACCGCCGCCCCGTGGCGGGCGAGGCATTCCTCCGCGAGCGCCCGCTCGCCGATCTCCACGCCGTTGACCATCGCCATCATTTTCTCGGGAGGCGGCGTGGGCGCGGCGGCGTCGCCGGCCTTCGCCACGCGGGCGGGCGGCTTGGGCGCCGCGTCGGCGGCCGTGCCGCCGGCCAGGAGCCTCCAGGCGAGGCAGCCCACCACGATCCCCACGACCGCGGCCACCTCGCGGAGCGAGCCGCGCGGCGCGAAGCCCGCGCGCACGCGGGCGAAAATCCGACCGAGCCACTGCATCGAAAAGCCCTCCTTGGCTGTCTCGGAGGGCGGAAGGTAGGGGATTGCCGGCGGCAGGGCAAGGCGTCTCCGCCGCAGGAAACGATGGCAAATTGCCCGCGCGTGGACTAGGCTCACGCCATGCCACCCCCCGGCCCCAAGCCTGCCAAGTCCGCTCATCCCGAGTGCCTGTCGATCCTCGGGCTGCTCCCGCCGGTGACGCTCGAGGACGTGAAGCAGGCCTATCTGGCCAAGGTGCGCACGGCCCATCCCGACCGCGGCGGCGACCCCGCCGCCTTCCTGCGGATCCAGAAGGCCTTCGAAGACGCCAACGAGTTCGTGAAGTTCAAGGCCGGCAAGCTCGAGTGGCTGGCCTCGAAGATCGAGGCCTACGCCCAGCAGCAGGAGGTCGTCACCGAAACGATCGAACGCGGCGGCGAAATCGAGATGGAGGAGGCCGACTGGCTGGAGACGAGCTTCGGCGAAGACTTCGGCCGCGTGGCCGACAAGCTCGTGACGGTGCGGCTCCACGGGCCCGCCGCCGACGACCTGTTCGCGATCCTGCTCGGCTTTCGGGCGGCGTCGCTCAAGGATCTCGCCGTGCTCGACCTGGCCGGCGGGTCGCTCACCGACGAGGGCCTCTTGCAACTGAAGGAACTCAAAGGGCTCACGTCGCTCGACCTCCGCGGCACGGCGGTCGGCAAGCTCGCCGCCGAGGTGCCGCAGTGGTTCGAGCGGCTCGAGTTTCTCGGGCTGCCGAAGGGCGCGGTGGGGATGTTCGGCCGGCTGGGCATGCCGCGGCGCGTGAAGCTCGCGATCGGCGACCCGGGCGAGGGCTGACATGGCTCCCTTCCAGGCACGCACCGTGACGGTGACCGAGGCCGGCGAGGCCGTCGAGTTTCGCTCGCAGCTGCTCGCGCCGGCGGCGATCGAGCCGGGCCGACGCTATCCGCTCGTGGTGTTTCTCCACGGGGCAGGGGAGCGCGGCCGCGACAACGAGAAGCAGCTCAAGTATCTGCCCACGTGGATGGCCGAGCCCGCGCTCCGCGAGCGGCATCCCTGCTTCCTCCTCGCGCCGCAGTGCCGCGAGGACGATCGCTGGGTCGACACCTCGTGGGCCGACAAGAAGAGCACGCCGCAGGGCCCGCCCACCACCGACATGCTCGCCGTGATCGCCGCACTCAACGCCGTGGTCGCCGCCGAGCCGGTCGACCCCAGCCGCATCTACCTCACGGGGCTGTCGATGGGGGGCTACGGGGCGTGGGATCTGGCCGCCCGGCAGCCGGAGCGGTTTGCGGCACTCCTTCCGATCTGCGGCGGTGGCGACGAGGCCACGGCCCCGCGGCTGGCGAAGCTCCCGATCTGGTGCTTCCACGGCGACGCCGACGCGGTCGTGCCGGTGGGGCGGTCGCGGAGCATGATCGCGGCCGTGCGGGCGGCCGGCGGCGATCCGAAGTATTCGGAGCTGGCGGGAGTGGGCCACGACTCATGGACGCCCGCCTACCGCGATCCCGCCGTGCTCGCGTGGCTGTTTGAGCAGCGGCAGCGGCCAGGCTGAAGCCTGTCCTACTCCGGAAACAGCCGTGTCGAGAGGTAGCGCTCGCCGAGGTCGGGCAGCACCACCACGATCATCTTGCCGGCGTTCTCGGGCCGCTTCGCCACCTGGAGCGCGCCCCACGCCGCGGCGCCGCAGCTGATGCCGCACATCAGCCCCTCGCGCTTCGCCATCTGGCGGGCCGTCTCCATCGCGTCTTCGTCGTCGACCTTGATCACCTCGTCGATCACGTTGAGGTTCAGGATCTCGGGAATGAACCCCGCCCCGATCCCCTGGATCGTGTGCCGGCCCGGCTTGATCGGCTCGCCGGCGAGCTTCTGCGAGATCACCGGGCTGTTGAGCGGCTCCACGGCCACGACCTTGAGCCCCGGCTTCTTCGCCTTGAGCACCTCGCCGCAGCCGGTGATCGTGCCGCCGGTGCCCACGCCGCACACGAGGATGTCGACCTGCCCGTCGGTGTCGGCCCAGATCTCCTCGGCCGTCGTGCGCCGGTGGATGTCGGGATTGGCCGGATTCTTGAACTGCTGCGGCATGAAGAACTGCGTGCTCGACCGGCTGATCTCCTCCGCGTGCCGCACGGCGCCGGGCATCCCCTCGGCCGCCGGCGTGAGCACGAGCTCGGCGCCGAGCGCCTTGAGCATCCGCCGCCGCTCGAGGCTCATGCTCTCGGGCATCGTCACGCGCAGCTTGTAGCCGCGGGCCGCGCACACATACGCCAGGCCGATGCCCGTGTTGCCGCTCGTGGGCTCGATCACGACGGTGTCGGGCCCGATCTTCCCGGCCGCCTCGGCCGCATCGATCATCGCGGCCGCGATCCGATCCTTCACGCTCCACAGCGGATTCATGTTTTCGATCTTGCCGACGACGGTGGCGGAGCACCCCTCGGTGACGCGCCTCAGCCGCACGAGCGGCGTGCGGCCGATGCACTGCGTGATGTCGTCGCGAATCCCGACGGGCATTGTGGACTGGATCATGTGGCACCTCGCTTTCCCCCGGAAAATACGGCCGGCCACGAGGCCG
>JBJSZP010000189.1:0-6598 GCA_046090365.1 Planctomycetia bacterium | reverse complement strand
TCGCCGGCCTGCGGCGCGTGTTCGCCGACGACTGGGTGTTCGCCGCCGCCTGGACGCACTATCTCGTGTTCGACATGGTGGTGGGGGCGTGGATCGCCCGCGACGCGGTCCGCCTCGGCATCCCCTGGCCGCTGCGCACGCCCGCTCTCGTGCTCACGTTCCTCGCGGGCCCGGTGGGCTTCCTGATCCACCTCGCCGCCCGCGCGACGCGCCCGGCCTCGACGTCCGGGCTCAGCGAAGCTGGATCGTGACGGGCTCGGCGGGCGTGCCGGCGGGCTCGGTGGGCATGGCGGCCGCCATGTCGCGGATGTCCTGCGTGATCTTCATCGAGCAATACTTCGGGCCGCACATGCTGCAGAAGTGGGCGCTCTTGAACGTCTCCTGGGGCAGCGTCTGGTCGTGGTACTTCCGGGCCGTTTCGGGATCGAGGGCGAGGCGAAACTGCTCGTTCCAGTCGAAGGCGAACCGTGCCCGGGAGAGGGCGTCGTCGCGGACGCGGGCGTTCTTGCGGTGCCGGGCGAGATCGGCCGCGTGGGCGGCGATCTTGTAGGCGATCACGCCCTGCTTCACGTCCTCGGCGTCGGGCAGCCCGAGATGCTCCTTCGGCGTCACGTAGCAGAGCATCGCCGCGCCGCTCCAGCCGGCGAGCGCCGCGCCGATGGCGCTCGTGATGTGGTCGTAGCCGGGCGCGATGTCGGTGACGAGCGGCCCGAGCACGTAGAACGGCGCCTCGTCGCACTCCTCCATCTGTCGCTTCACGTTCATGTCGATCTGGTCCATCGGCACATGGCCGGGCCCCTCCACCATCACCTGGCAGCCCTTGGCCCACCCGCGCCGCGTGAGTTCGCCGAGCACGTGGAGCTCCGCAAACTGCGCCTCGTCGCTGGCGTCGGCGATGCTCCCGGGCCGCAGGCCGTCGCCCAGGCTCCAGGTCACGTCGTACTGGCGGAAGATGTCGCAGAGATCCTCGAAGTGGGTGTAGAGCGGGTTCTGCTGGCGGTGCGTCATCATCCAGCGGGCGATCAGCGAGCCGCCGCGGCTCACGATGCCGGTCACGCGGTTCATCGTCAGGTGGAGGTGCTCCTGGAGGAGGCCGGCATGGACCGTCATGTAGTCCACCCCCTGCTTGGCCTGCTTCTCGCACATGTCGAGGAAGTGCTGGGGCTTCATGTCGTCGATGTCGCCGCCGAGCTCCTCGAGCATCTGGTAGATCGGCACGGTGCCGATCGGCACGGGCGAGGCGTCGATGATCGCCTGCCGGATCGTGTCGATGTCCTTTCCGGTGGACAGGTCCATGACCGTGTCGGCGCCGTAATGCACGGCCATGTGGAGCTTCTCGAGCTCGGTCTGCTCGTCGCTCGTGACGGCCGAGTTACCGATGTTGGCGTTGATCTTCGTGAGCGCGGCCACGCCGATGCACATCGGCTCGAGCTGCTTCGCGAGGTGCACCGTGTTGGCCGGGATCACCATCCGCCCGCGGGCCACCTCGCTGCGGATCAGTTCCTCCGGGAGGTCCTCGCGCTTCGCGATGAACTTCATCTCGGGCGTGATTTCACCGGCTTTGGCGCGTTCGAGCTGGGTCATGGGGAGTCTCCGCTGGGCGAGGGTCGCGAGGCTGCTCGCGGTCTCGTAGGGTAGCACACGCCGCGGACGGTCGTCCAAGCGACCCGCGTCGGCCGCGGCGATCGATTGACGTGCCGCACCTCGTCGAACGTCGTCGTGGCCGCCACGGCGTCAGCCCGGTGCGATCACGGGCTTGCCCATCCAGGGCACGAGGGCGGCGGGCACGTTCACCGAGCCGTCGGCCCGCTGGTGGTTTTCCAGGATCGCGATGATCGCCCGGCTGACGGCGATCGCGGTGCCGTTGAGCGTGTGGACGAAGTGGGTTCCCTTCTCGCCGGGCTTCTTGTAGCGCACGGCCAGCCGCCGGGCCTGGAAGTCGGTGCAGTTCGACGTGCTCGTGACCTCGCCCCACTCGCCGGCCGTGCCGCGGCCGGGCATCCAGGCCTCGAGGTCGAACTTGCGATACGCCGGGCCGCCGAGGTCGCCCGAGGCCGTGTCGATCACGCGATACGGGATCTCGAGCCCGTCGAACAGCCGGCACTCGAGGTCGAGAAGCCGCTCGTGCATCGCCTCGCTCTGCTCCGGCGTCGTGAAGGCGAACATCTCCACCTTCGTGAACTGGTGCACGCGATACAGCCCGCGGGTGGCCTTGCCGTGGGCGCCGGCCTCGGTGCGGAAGCAGTGGCTGATGCCGCACAGCGCGAGCGGCAGCTCGTCGGCCTCGAAGATCCGCTCGTGGAACGCGCCGCCGAGCGTGATCTCGGCCGTGGCCACGAGCGACAGGTCGCTGTCCTTGATCGAGTAGATCTGGGTCTCGTTGCCGCGCGGCATGAACCCCGTGCCCTCGAGGATCGTGTCGCGGGCGAGGTCGGGCGTGGTCATCGCCGTGAAGCCCTCGCGCACGAGCAGGTCGAGGGCATAGCGCTGGAGCGCGAGCTCGAGGAGCACGGCGTCGTTCATCAGGAAGTAGAACCCGTGGCCGGCCACGCGGGCCCCCGCCTCGAAGTCGAACAGCCGCAGCTTCTCGCCGAGGGCCACGTGGTCGAGCGGAGCGAAGCCGAACGTGGGCGGCGGCGTCTTCCCGCGCCGCAGTTCCACCGCCGCCTCCTCGCCGCCGACCGGCGCGGCAGGGTGCGTGAGGTTTGGAATCTGGCAGAGGATCTCGTCCGACTCGGCTGCGATCTTCGCGAGCCGCTCCTCGAAGGCGCCCACCTCCTCGCGGAGCCGGCGGCCCTCCGCCTTGCGGGCCTCCCGCTCGGCGGCGTCGGCGGCCTTGCCGATCGACTTGCTCACCTGGCCGGCCTCGTGGTTGAGCCGGTCGATGTCGGCCTGGAGGTGGCGGCGGAGCCTGTCGAGCTCGGCGAACCTGGCCACGTCGGCCGTGGAGCCGCGGTTACGGCAGTTGGTGGTCACAAGGTCGACGTTGTCGGCCACGAAGCGGCGGTCGAGCACGGGGCGATACTCCGGAGGAAGCGATGAATATACTGTGGATCAGCCATGCCCGAAGCCGCCAACGCCGCCGTCGCCGATCCCGCGGAGCACGCCGCCGTGACGCCGGCCGCGGCGCGCGGGAAGCCGAAGCGGCAGCCGCGGTATCACGTCGTGCTCTGGAACGACGACGACCACACCTTCCACTACGTCGTCGCGATGCTCAAGCAGCTCTTCGGCCATCCGCCGGAAAAGGGCTTCAGGCTGGCCAAGGAGGTCGACACGAACGGCCGCGTGATCGTGCTCACGACGACGAAGGAGCACGCGGAACTGAAGCGCGACCAGATCCATGCCTTCGGGGCCGACAGGCTCATCGCCCGCTCGAAGGGCTCGATGTCGGCCTCGATCGAGCCGGAGGCCTGACGGGCGGCGCGGCCTAGAGCGTCTTCAAATATTCGAGCACGGCCGCCTTCTCCTCGGCGGTGAGCGCCGCGGGGAAGTCGTGGCCGGCGGCGCTCTTGCCCGGCTTCGTCGTGTCGAACCAGGTGCGGCGTTCGGCGCTCGGCAGCTTCGCGGGGGGAGCCTCGGCCGTCGTCACCTCGAGGCCCACGCGGGCCTGGTCGTAGCCCGACCGTGTCCGCCGCCACGCGGTCGGCCGATCGTCGGGATGGAGCACGTGCCACAGCGTGGGCACCGAACCGTTGTGGAAATAGGGCGCCGACGCCCACACGCCGTCGAGCGGCGGGGCCACGTAGCCGGTCGTCGGCTCCCGGTTCCTGAGCCGCTCCACGTCGCCCCCATGATGGCCGAACCAGCTCGCGTTGAGGTCTCTCCGCTGCGCGAGCGTGAGCGAGTCGAACCGCACGCGGTCGGTGCCGATCTCGTCGATCGCCACCATCCGCTCAGGATACGAGCCGCCGGGGCCGTACGTTCCGTGGCACGACGCACAGTGGCTCTCGAATACCGCCCTCCCCTGCTCCGCGAGCGCCGCGTCGATCGCCCACGGCCAGCGCGGCGGCTCGAGCGACTCGAGCCAGGCCTGGATCGCCCGGAAATCATCCTCCCACGCGGCGAACTTCTCGGGGCCGTTTTCCTTCACGAGCAGGAACTGCATCAGCATCCGGTGGCCCTTGGGCGCGAAGCCATCGGCATACAGCCCCGTCCGCCGGCGGTAGTGCCACCAGGCGGGGGCGTCCATGTCGTGGTGCACGAGGTCGAGCTTGGGCGGACGCTTGACGATGTTCAAATCGGCGTCGCGGTGCCGCAACAGGGCCACGCCAAAGATCACGGCATTGGTCGTGCCGTTGGTCGTGCCCAGCGGCAGGAGCAGCGAGCCCATGTCCATGTGGCCGAACGGCTTCCGCTGCCTCACCTTCACGAGGCGGACCTCCTCCGTGAGCGTCTCGAGCGCGTAGGTGGAGTTTGGCACGCCCGGGATCGCCCGCCCCGCCACCTGCCCCTGGTGGCAGGCCAGGCAGCTCATCGTCCACGAGCCGTCGGCCCCGCGCACGTATTGCAGCGACCGCGACGGATCGGCCGGATCCGGATCCAGGCCGTAGCGCTCCATCGCCATCCGCCGACGCTCCTCCACCGACGCCTGCTCGGCCCGGCTGCGGAGCGGCTGCGGCCACGTGGTCCACAGGGCGTCGAACACCTCCTGGTCGAAGTCGGCGGGCAGGTAGGCCTTCGACCGCAGCAGCTCGTAGCCCTCGTCGCTCCCCCCGGCCCGGGTGCCGCCGCCTCCCGCCCAGGCGAGAAGCACCGCGAGGGCGAGCCCCGCCGCGCGCCGCCCGATTCCAGATTCGGTTCCCGCGACGTTCATGGCATACTGGCTTGCGTTCACGACCGCTCTGCTCCACCGCGTCTGGCCTCCCAGTATAGGCGCGGCCCCACCCCCTGCCCCGTGCCATGGTCGCCGCCAATCCCCTCCTCATCCCCGAACTCCGCGTGATGCTCGCCGAGGGCGACACGGCGGGCCTGCGCGAGGTGGCCGCCGAGCTGCACCCGGCGACCGTGGCCGAGTTTTCCGAGGGCCTCGACGACCGCGAACTCTGGCAGCTGCTCGACGCCGTCCCGGTGGAACGCCAGGCCGAGATCTTCCCCTACTACCCGATGGCCCGGCAGGTGGAGCTCGTGAAGGCGGCCGACCGCCCCCACCTCGGACAGCTCCTCGAGTGGATGGCGGCCGACAACCGCGACGACCTCCTCCGCGAGCTCGACCCCGAGTTCGTCGAGGAGATCCTCCCGCTCGTGGCCAAGGCCGAGCGGCACGACATCCGCATGCTCCTCTCCTGCCCGGAGGACTCGGCCGGCGCCCTCATGACCACCGAATACGCCTCGCTCCCGGCCGACATCACGGCCGGCGAGGCGGTGGCCCGCCTCCGCAGCCAGGCGCCTGACAGCGAATCCATCTACTACATCTACGTGCTCGACGCCGAGCGGCACCTCGTGGGCTTCGTGTCGCTCCGCGACCTGATCCTCGCGAAGCCCACGGCCCTCGTCTCCGACCTCATGCAGCGCGACCCGATCAGCGTGCGGGTGGAGGAGCCGCGGGAACGGGTCGTGGAGCAGCTCGCCCGGTTCGACTTCCTCGCGATCCCGGTCGTGGACGAGAAAAAACGGCTCGTGGGCATCGTCACGCACGACGACGTCCTCGACGCCGTCCGCCAGGACGCCACCGACGACGCCCAGCGGATCGCCGCCGTCACCCCGCTCGGCGAGAGCTACCTCGAGGCGGCCCTCGTGACGATGACCTGGAAGCGCGGCGTGTGGCTGGCGATCCTGTTTGCCACGGCGGCCGTCACGGCCATGGTGATGGCCCGCACCCCCCTCACGCACCACGCCTGGCTCGTGGCCTTCATCCCGCTCGTGATCGCCAGCGGCGGCAACTCGGGCAACCAGTCGGCCACCCTCGTGATCACCGCCCTCTCCTCGGGCGACTGCAAGCTCGCCGACTGGCCGCGGATCCTCAAGCGCGAGGTCGTGCTCGGCCTTCTCCTCGGCGCCCTCCTCGCCGTGCCCGGCTACCTCCTCGCGGTCGTCTACGCGCCCACGCCGCTCCAGGCGCTCGTGATCCCGCTCACGATCCTGGGGGTGGTGATGCTCGGCTCGCTCGTGGGCTCGATCCTCCCCCTCCTCTTCCGCTCACTGGGCCTCGACCCGGCCCTGATGAGCAACCCCTTCGTGTCGGCGATCGTCGACATCGTGGGCATCGTGCTCTACACGACAATCGCCCTGCTCGTGCTCGACTAGTTTCACGGGCAGGCTCGGCATCCTGCCGACCTGCCCTTGGCGGGCCTCCGCCCGCTGGCACGAACCCGGGCCTCCGGCCCTGGCGCAGGACAGGCTTCAGCCTGTCTGTGCCTTGTCTCATGCGCGCCGGCTTCGGGCTCCCCGTATCCCGTCGCCGGACGCTCACTGCGGCCCTCCAGGCCTCCGTTCACTCGACTCCGGCTGCGCTGCGCCATCCATGGCTGCGCTTGCCTGCATACGCCTGCTCCGGGACACGGGGAGCCCGAAGCCTCCTTAACTCAACCGGAAAGAGGGAGGATCGGGGTTGTCCCCTACCATTGAGACGGCGTATTTGACCAGCGAAGCCATGGATGGC
>JBJSZP010000188.1:0-1514 GCA_046090365.1 Planctomycetia bacterium | reverse complement strand
GCTCACCGGCTGGGCCCAGATCCACGGCCGCAACGAGCTCGACTGGCCCACCCGGCTGGAGCGTGACGTGCAGTATGTCGATATGCTGAACCGCTGGTATGCCCCCCTGCTCGACCTGTGGATCGCCCTGTGCACGATTCTTCAGCTCGCGTGGCAGGCCCTCACCGGCCGCGGCATCGCCGGCCCCGGCTCCGCCACCATGCCTGAATTCAAGTGAACCCCCTCGAATCCATCATCGCCGCGATCCGCACGGTGCTCCACGACACCGGCCGCGACGCCAAGCAGATTTCTCCCGAGATGCTCCTGGCCACCGACCTCGGCCTCGACTCGCTCGACCTCGCGCAGACGATCGTGCTCCTCGAGCGGTCGCTCGGCGTCGATCCCTTCCGAGCCTCCGCCCCGGCCATGGCGCCGAGGCCCCCGATCCGCACCGTCTCCGACCTCGTTGCGATTTACACCACCGCCGTACGCGAACAAACAGCCTCATGACCACCGCTGCCAACGCCACCACGATCGCCCACCTCGCCGACGCTCCCGCCGAAGACCGGCTCGCCTCGGCCATCGCCCTCGTCGCCCGGCAGTTTCCCGACCGCACGGCGCTCGTCGCCGGCGCCGGGAGCGACGCCCGCCGTGTGATCGACTACGCCACGCTCACCGCCGCCGTCGCGAAGCTCGAGCGCGAGCTGGCTGCTGCCCGGCCCGTGGGGATCGTGGCCCGGGCGAAGCGGGTGGAGTCGCTCGTGGTGATCGCGGCGGCCTGCGGCCGGGAACACGTGCCTGTGGCGTTCCTCGCCGAGGATGCCCGGGATCTCGTCGGCGAATTGCGCGACTGGGTCGCCCTCGACGACTCGCTCGTGCTGCCCGCCGCCGCAGCCGCCGGGCCCCGGCGCGAGTTTGAAACGGTTCCGCCGCAGGTGGTGGTGGCCACGAGCGGCACGAGCGGCCCGCCCAAGCTCGTGGACCATTCCTGGGATTCCCTCCTCGCGGCCGCCCGGCTCGCCGAGCAGTGGCATGGCCGGGGCTGGCTGCTCGTCTACGACGCCACGCGTTGGGCGGGCCTGCAGGTGTGGATCCAGGCCCTGCTCACGGCCGGCCGGCTCGTGGTGCCCGCCTCGCGCGATCCCGACCTCGTGGCCAAGGCCTGCGTCGACGAGGATGTGTCGATCCTGCCCGCCACGCCCACGCTCCTGCGCCGCCTGATCTCGGCGGGCGATCGCGCGCTCGTGAGCCGGATGAAGCTCGACAGGATCACGCTCGGCGGCGAGGCGGCCGACGCCCAGCTGCTCGACCAAGCCGCCGCGCTCTTTCCCGCGGCGAAGATCACGCATGTCTATGCCACCACGGAGCTCGGCGAGGTGTTTCGCGTCACCGACGGCAAGGCGGGCTTTCCCGCGGAGTGGATCGGCCGGCAGCTGCCGGGGGGCGCGCGGCTCTCGCTGCGGCGCGACGGCGAACTGCTCGTGCAGCTCTCGCGCGACACGGCCGAGGTGGCCACGGGCGATCTCGTGGAGCGC
>JBJSZP010000187.1:0-8163 GCA_046090365.1 Planctomycetia bacterium | reverse complement strand
GGCTACCGGGGCATCGTGTCGTGGGTGCTCTGGCCGGCGACGGCGATGATGGTGGCGTCGGGCCTGCTCTCGTTCGCGCTCAAGTGGCGCACGGTGCTGCGGGCCTTCGGAGGGCTCGGCCGACTCGTCGGGGGCGCGGGGGCCGACCGGGCCGACCCGCTCGCCCACGTGGAGGTGCCCGCGTCGTGGTTCGTGTGCGGCACGCTCGCCGCCGGCACGGCCTGCGTCTTCCTCGGCCACTGGCTGTTCGCGATTCCCTGGTGGATGGGGATCCTGGCCGTGCTCGTCACGTTTTTCCTCTCGATCGTCGCGGCGCGGGCCACGGGCGAGACCGACATCACGCCGATCGGCGCCATGGGAAAGATCACACAGCTCGTGTACGGCGTCGTGGCGCCGGCGAACATCACCACGAACCTGATGACGGCCTCGATCACCTCGGGCGCGGCCTCGCACGCCGCCGACCTGCTCACCGATCTCAAGAGCGGCTACCTGCTCGGCGGCAACCCGCGGCGGCAGACGATCTCGCAGCTCTTCGGCGTGGTGGCGGGCACGGTGGCGAGCGTGCCGGCGTATCTGTTCGTCGTGCAGCGGGATCCCGGGCGGCTCGGCTCGGAGTCGCTGCCGGCGCCCTCGGCGAAAGTGTGGGCGGGCGTGGCCGAGCTGCTCGCCAAGGGGATCGACGCCCTCCCGGCCGGGGCGCTCGTCGCCATCGCCGTCGGCGCGGCCCTCGGCATCGCCCTCACGCTGCTCGAGGAGTTCGCCCCGAAGTCCTGGCGGCCCTGGCTCCCCTCGACGACGGGCCTGGGGATCGCCGGCGTGATTCCCGCCTTCAACGCGATCGCGATGTTCGCGGGGGCGCTGCTCGCCTGGCTCTTCGCCCGGGCGCGGCCGCGCGACGCCGAGGCGTTCACCGTGCCGGTCTCGAGCGGCCTCATCGCCGGCGAGAGCCTGATGGGCGTGGCGATCATCCTCGGCCTCGAGCTCTGGAGACTCGTGGGCGGTTGACGGCGTCGGTCAGCCTGCCACCAGGCCGCAGAGGATCCGCGCGGCCTGATCGACGTCGTCGAGATCGATCCACTCGTCCGCGGTATGGGCCTGGGCGATCGACCCGGGGCCAAAGACCACACTCGGCACGCCGGCCGCGGCGAAGATGCTGGCATTGGTGCCGTAGCGGGCCGCGGTGCGCTGCGCGTCGACACCGAGGGCGACGGCCGTCGCGGCCAATTCCACGACGATCGCCGACTCGGCCTCCGGCAGCCCTCCGCTTTCGACGAACGGCTCGTCGTGCTCGATCCGCGCCCCCGGGGCCGCGGCTGCGATCCGCCGGATCACCTCGTCGCGGGCCTCGCGTGGCGACTCGCCCGGCACGATCCGCCGGTCGATCTCGAGCACGACGAGGTCGGGCACGAGGTTCACGCCCGCACCGCCGCGGATCGTGCCCAGGCTCAACGTCGGCGGCCCGCACGGCTGATCGGGGCGGCGCCGGAGCAGCTCGCGGGCGAGCTCCTCGATCGCCAGGATCGCGCGGCCGGAATGATAGATCGCGTTTTCCCCCTGCTCGGGAAACGCGCTGTGGCAGGCCCGCCCGTGGATCCGGATCCGCCAGCGGACGGCTCCCTTGTGCTGTGTGACGAGATCGAGATCGGTCGGCTCCGCCACGATCGCGGCCGTGGGCCGGCCGCCCACGAGGTCGCGGGCCGCGGCGTCGGTCGCCGGCGCGTCGGCAGGCGCCGCCGTCCACAGCCGCGCGAGCGCCTTCGCCCCCGAGAAGCCGAACTCTTCGTTGACCGTCGCCGCAAACACGACGGTCTTCGTACGGGGGGCGGCCGAGGCCTGCAGCCGGGCGAGCGCCGCGAGCATCGCCGCCATCCCGCCCTTCACGTCGCAGGCCCCGCGGCCGTAGAGCCGACCGTCGCGCACAAGCGGCGCGAACGGGTCGATCGTCATGCCGTCGGCGGGCACGGTGTCTTGATGGGCGTCCCAGAGAATGACCGGCGCCTTCGGAACGGTCGCCTCGAGCCGCGCGACCACGTTGTCGCGGCCCGGCGCCACCGGCTGGCGGGCCCACGGCAGGCCCGCCGCGTTGAACCGCTGCACGAGGTAGTCGGTGACCCGGGCCTCGAGATATTCGGGGCCGGCCACCTCGCGGCCCATCGGATTGACGCTCGGGCGCCGGACGAGGTCGGCGAGGGTGGCCACGTGGTCTGTCATCGCGGCGTACCGTACCACACGGCGGGGTTTCTTTCCCGACCCGCAGCCTGCGTGATAGAGTTGACGGTTGCCAAACCCCGTCCTCCGCGAGCCGCGTTTCCATGTCTCCATCCGGCTGCTTCTTCGCCCGCGGCGCCATCGTCGGCGTCGGGCTGTTGCTCGGGGCCGCCGCCGTCGCGCGGGCCCAGTCTTCGGACGACGAAAAGGCGATCAAGGCCGCCGGAGCGGCGTATCAGGAGGCGCTCACGAAGGGCGACGGCAAGGCGCTCGCGGCGCTGTGGACGGCCGACGGCGACATCGTCGACGCCCACGGCACCGTGATGAAAGGCCGCGACACGATGGCGCTCACCACACCCCCGGCGCCGGGGGCCCAGGCGCCGGCCTATCGGATCCACGACACGAGCCTGCGGTTCCTCACGCCCGACGTGGCTCTCGAAGACGGCATGATCGACATCCTCGTGCCGGGGAGCGCGGCCCCGCTGGCAGGGCGGTTTTCCGCGACCTGGGTGCGGCAGGGGGGCGCCTGGAAACTCGCCAGCCTGCGCGAGGCCCAACTGCCCGGCGCGACGGGCGCGGCCCAGCTCGCCGACCTCGACTGGATGGTGGGCGACTGGACCGTGGTCGACAACGCGCCGCCCGGGTCGAAGGCCGCGCCGCGGCCCACGATGGAGGTTTCGGTGCGCTGGAACGCCGGCCGCACGTTTCTCGTGCGCGACATGAAGATCACCCCCGCGGCGACGAACGGCTCCGAGCCCGCGGCGCCGCTGCATGTGACCCAGCGGATCGGGTGGGACCCGCTCTCGCGGCAGATCCGCTCGTGGGTGTTCAGCGCCGACGGCGGCCACGGCGAGGCCTTCTGGAGCCGCGACGGCAGTTCGTGGATCGCCCGCACCACCGCCGTGCTCCCCGACGGCAGCCAGACCTCGTCGCTCAACGTCTACACCTACGACGGCAAGGAACGATGCACGTGGCAGTCGTTCCACACACACGCCGGGGGTGAGCATCTGCCGCCGGTCAACATGACGATGATCCGCAAGCCGGGGAGGCCCACGAAATGAAGCCTGTTCTTCCACGAGCCATGCTCGCCTTGCCGACGATGGCCGCGCTCGTGCTGGCCCACGCGGTGGGCGGGCCCGTGGCCCGCGGCCAGGCCCCCGCGCCGCAGGCCGCCCCAGCTCCCGCTGCCGCGCCTGCTCCAAACGCCGCACCCCAGGACGACATCGCCAAGAAGGCCGAGATCCTCCGCAGCCCGCGCTGGCGCAGGGCAGTGTTCGAGCTCGGCGACTGGCTCGACACGCAGGAGATCTATCCGCCGAAGCAGGTGCAGAAGATCAAGAGCGACTTCAACCAGCGCGTGGCCAAGATGTCGTCGTACGAGCTCGAATATCTCCTCGAGGATCTCGAGCAGAAGTTCAAGGTGATGGACTCGCCCGAGGCGAGGGACGCGCGGGCCTGGGTGGGGCAGTATCTCTCGGCGATGTCCGACCGGAAGCGCGAGGAGGTGCTCAAGGACATCCCCAACGTCGTGAGCATGTCGGCCGGCGAACTCTCGCAGGAGATCCAGAAGATCGAGACGAAGCGGCAGTCACTCCAGCGGCAGCAGGCGGCCTTCGAGCAGGGTCGGCAGCAGCTCGTGGAGCAGGCCCAGGCTGCCCGACAGCTCACGGCCCAGGCGGCCGCCGCTGCGGCGGCACAGGCCAACAGCGCCCCGGCCTACTCGCCCTATCGCAGCCAGGGCGGCGGCAAGCCCCCCTTCTCCGACAGCCACGGCAGCGGCATGTCGATCGGCGTGGGGCCGTGGGGCGCCTACGTCGGCTTCAGCGTGGGGAACTTTTAGCCGCGGCCAGCCGCGGCTAAAAGTAGCCTTCGCGCTTCTTCTTCTCCATGGAGCCGGCCTCGTCCTTGTCGATGAGCCGGCCCTGCCGCTCGCTCGTCGTCGTGAGCAGCATCTCCTCGATGATCTCCGGCACCGTGACGGCGGTCGATTCATGCGCGGCCGTGAGCGGATAGTCGCCCATCGTGCGGAAGCGGACCCGCTTCACCTGCGGCACCTCCCCCGGCGCGAGCCGGAAGCGGTCGTCGTCCACCATGATCAGGAGCCCTTCCCGCTCCACCACCGGCCGCTCGGCGGCGAAGTAGAGCGGCACGAGCGGGATTTTCTCGCGATGGATGTACTGCCAGATGTCGAGCTCCGTCCAGTTGGAGAGCGGGAACACACGGATGTTCTCGCCGCGGTTGATCCGCGTGTTGTACAGGTCCCAGAGCTCGGGCCGCTGGCTCTTCGGGTTCCACTGGTGGTTGGCATCCCGGAAGGAAAACACCCGCTCCTTGGCCCGCGACTTCTCCTCGTCGCGCCGGCCGCCGCCGAGGGCGGCGTCGAAGCGGTAGGTGTCGAGGGCGTCGATGAGGGCGTGGGTGTTCATCGTGGGCGTGTAGACGCTGCTCGGGTAGTCGAAGGGGTTCATACCCGCGGCGAGCGCCTTCTCGTTGACGTGCACGATCAACTTGAAGCCGTGCTCCGCGCAGTAGCGGTCGCGAAACTCGATCATCTCCCGGAAGTTCCAGGTCGTGTCGATGTGGAGCAGCGGGAAGGGCACGGGGCCGGGCGCAAACGCCTTGCGGGCCACATGCAGCATGCACATCGAGTCCTTGCCGATCGAGTAGAGGAGAACGGGGTTCTCGAACGCGGCCGCCACCTCGCGGATCGTGTGGATCGCCTCGGCTTCGAGGGCGTCGAGGTTTCCCAGCGTGTAGCTCACGGTTGGTTCATGCCCGGGGTGGATGCGTCAGGCGAACAGCCGGCGCTTCGCCTGGTCGGCGATCAGCTTCACCGCGGGGTGCGTGATCCGTCGCTCGACCGAGATGGCATAAAACTTTTCGCGCACCTTGTCGAGTTCGCCCACCCAGGCCACGTGATAGCGGCGGCAGATCTCCTTCCGCATCACCGTCGGGGCCGCGAACAGGCCGAGGCCGTGCTCGCCCAGCGTCTGGAGCATCGCCATGTCTTCCACCTCGCCCACGATCTCCGGCTCGATCCCGTGGACGTCGAACCACTGGTCGAGCGACTGCCGCACCGCGGTGTTCGTCGTCTGCAGGAGCACCGGGGCCCCGTGGAGCGAGCGGGGAAACCCCGGCCGAACGGTGCGGGCGAGCGCCGCGGCCCCGAAGATCGACACGCTCGTCTCGCCGAGCAGGTGGCTGAACGCGCGGACCCGCAGCGAGGGCATCATGGCCGCGTCGGCGATCACGATGTCGAGGGCGTGCACTGCGAGCTCCGCCAGCAGCCGCTCCGTCTTGTCGATCCGCACGTGGAGGCGGAACGCCGGCCGGATCGCGAGGGCCGGCTCGAGCAGGCGGTAGGTCGTGAGCTTCGGCAGGGCGTCCGACACGCCCACGCGAAATCGCTTGGGCTTGTGCTGCGGCTCCCCTTTCACGGCCTGCAGGAGCTCGTGCCCGAGCGAGAAGATCTCGTCGGCGTAGCGGAAGACTTTTTCACCCTCGGGCGTGAGCGCAAGCTGGCGACCCTGCCGCTCGAACAGTTTCTGGCCGAGCGACCGCTCGAGCGACCGCACCTGCGCGCTCACCGTCGGCTGGGCCACGTGCAGCGCCGCCGCCGCCTTCGACACGCTGCGCTCCTTGGCGACTGTCCAGAAGTAGAGGAGATGGTGGTAGTTGAGCCAGTCCATGCGTTGCCTGTCGCCCCGGGGTCGCCCGCCGATCAGGTGAGTTCGACGGGCTCGACCTTTCCGGTATGGAGGTCGAAGATGCCGCCGGCGACGACCACCTTCCCCGCCGCCACGAGCGATGCAATCACCGTTGATGCTTCCGTGAGGGTTTGGGCCTGAATCCTCACATTCTCGCGGATGGCCGCCTCGACGTCGCCCTTGGCGGCGCGGACGGCCGGCCGGATGTGCTGAAACAGGGCCGAGATCTGCCCCGGCACCGGCTCGGCCTTGGCGGCCGCGCTCACGGCCCCGCAGGACGTGTGCCCGAGCACGTAGAGCACCTTGGCGCCGAGCACCTGCGTGGCGAACTCCAGGCTCGCGATGTTCTCGGTGGCGGCAACGTTGCCGGCGATGCGGGTGACGAACAGGTCGCCGAAGCCCTGGTCGAACACGATTTCGATCGGCACCCGCGAGTCGGCGCAGCCGAGGAATGCCGCGAACGGGGTCTGGCGGGGAGCCACCGTCCGCAGCCGCTCGATGTCGCGATTGGGCGCGGCAGTCTTGCCCGCGACGAACCGCTCATTGCCGGCGTGCAGATAATCGAGTGCCTCCCGCGGGCTCATCCCCTCTGGCACCGCCGCGGCCGTGGCTCCCCGGCCATGCCACACTACCGCGGCGCCCACCGCGACGCCGCCGAGCCACTGCCTACGGCTTGGGTTCGCACGCGGACGCACCCGCGCAGGATCCTTGATCATGCCGACATCACACATGACGAGCCCTCCCGGGTGAACGATCGCTCCACGGCCGGCCGCTGACCGTGGCCAGCGGGATCGTTATCGGATCCGGCCGCGTTCACCACCAGCAAGAGAATACTCGGTGTTTCATAGAAAAAATCTATGCACGATGCCGAAGCGCCGGGCATTTGTTTTTCCTATCCGCCGCAGCGGTTTTTCTATTGGTACGCCCGCGCCCCGCGGACGATCCTTCCCAACGAAGGCCGGCGTCGCGACGCGGGACGGCCACGGACATCGCACAGGGCTTCACCGCATGGACTCCCAGACGATCCTTGCCAACGTGCTCAGCCCGGCGGCGCTCTTCTTCTTCCTGGGCTTCATCGCCGTCCTGCTCCACTCCGATCTCGAACTGCCCTATCCGCTCCCCAAGTTTTTCTCCACGTATCTCCTGATGGCGATCGGCTACACAGGAGGAGAAAAGCTCGCCCACGCCGGGCTCACGGCCGAGGTCGCGGCCACGATCGTGGCCGCGATGGCGATGGCGCTGTTCGTGCCGTTTTATACGTTCTTCTTCCTGCGGAAGATCCTCAGCGTGTACGACGCGGCGGCGATGGCCGCCACGTACGGCTCGATCAGCATCGTGACGTTCGTCGTGGGCACGGAGTTCCTCGGGCGGCAGCACGTGGAGTTCGGCGGCCACATGGTCGCCGTGATGTCGCTGATGGAGTCGCCGGCCGTGATCGCCGGGATCATGCTCGTGCGCATGTTCGCGCCCCGCGGTGACGGCGGCGGCAGCCGGCCCGGCCTCAAAGCGATTCTCCACGAATCGTTCTTCAACGGCACCGTGCTGCTGCTCATCGGCAGCCTCGTGATCGGCGTGATCACCGGGCCGACATCGGGCGAGTCGCTCAAGCCGTTCATGTCGGGCCTCTTCAAGGGGATCGTGCTCTTGTTTCTCCTCGACGTGGGCATGCTCGCGGCCCGCAAGGCGGGCAAGCTCATCGAGGTGGGCCCGAAGCTCGTCGCCTTCGGGATCGTGGCACCACTCGTGAACGCAGCGCTCGGGATCGGCCTCGCCTACGCCCTGGGGATGACGAAGGGGGACGCGTTCCTGTTCACGCTCCTGTGCGCGAGCTCGTCGTATATCGTCGTGCCGGCGGCGATGCGGCAGGCGGTGCCGGAGGCGAATCCCGGCCTGTTCGAGCTGCTGTCGCTGAGCGTCACGTTTCCCTTCAACATCAGCGTCGGGATTCCGCTCTATTTTGCGGCCATCAGCCGGCTGTGGGGCTAGCGGCGGGCCAGGACTGAACGCCGGCAGGACGGCTCCCCGCCGCCAAAACGCCCCTCCTCGTCGGCTGCCCGCCGGGGCTGTATAACTTTGTCGGTTGAATCGACTGAGCCGGCGGGCGAGAGCCCCCGGCTTTTTTGGGCCGCCACTTCGTGACAGATTTCACGAAGTGGCCTCCCGCGGCCGATTTTCCCACGTGCGGGGTCCCGCCGGGCTACGGTCGGCGACCTCCGCCGCCGCCCGCCGACCGCACCCGAGCCCACCA
>JBJSZP010000186.1:0-5599 GCA_046090365.1 Planctomycetia bacterium | reverse complement strand
CTGGAGGAAGGCGACGAAGAGCTCCAGGATGCTGAACAGCGTGCAGCTCACGACGCTGATCCCGGTGACCGTCGCCCACAGGCCCATCGAGTAGGTGGCGGCGGCCGAGATCAGCCCCATGATGCCGAGCAGCACGAGGTGGCCGGCCACCATGTTGGCGAGCAGCCGCACCGCCAGGATGAGGTGCTTGATGCACAACCCGAGCATCTCGATCGCGAAGATCATCGGCTTGAGCAGGATCGCCAGCGGCAGCGGCAGGTCCATCGACGGCACCTGGTTGGTGAAGAAGCCGATGAAACCGAACTTCAGCATTCCCGCCACCACGACCGTGAGGAACGTCACGCCGGCCAGCGCGAGCGTCACGGAGAACGAGGCCGTCGGCGAGCCAGCCCAGGGCACCATCCCCAGGAGGTTGCAGCCGAGCACGAAGAAAAACAGCGTGAGCAGGAGCGGCACGAACCGGTCGCCGTCGTGGACCTCGCGGTGCACTTCGACGGCCGGGCCGCCGGCGCCGGCAAGGGCGGGCGTGCCGTGCGATTCGCGACCGTGGGCATGGTCGGCATGGCCGTGGCCATTGTCGTGGCCGTGATCGTCGTGGTGATCATGATGGTCATGGCTGTCGATCGCGGGCCGGGCGATCTGGTCGCGCACGAACAGGATCATCGCCTCGAACAGGTTGGCGAACGCCCCCCTGGCGGGCTCGCCCGACTGCAGCCGCTTCGCGAGGCGGCTGAAGAGCAGTAGGAGCACGGTCGCGATCAGCAGCTCGAGCAGCATGTACTTCGAGATGCAGAAGCCCGACTTCTTCTCGTAGAGGCTGTCGAGCGTGCCAAACGGCTGCGGAATCAGGATCTTGCCGTCGAGGGCCGCGTTGAACGCCTCGACCGACGGCATCTCGGCCCCGTCGTGCTCGAAGGGGGCCTTGAGGAAGGCGGGCACATCGTCGAGCGTCTTCCAGTTTTGCCGCCAGAGTGCCTTGGGCACCTCGAAGTAGTAGGCGTCTTTGAGGTGGTAGATCGGATTGTGGTCGGACATGGCTGCCTGGTGCCCCGGCCCGGCCTGGGGCCGGCTGAAACGTGCGCTCGTCGACGGGGCCGAGAGTGTGCGGCATCGCCCCCGTCGGCGTCAAACCCCTGCCCCGCCGCGGGGGCGGGGGCCGGAATTCCGCCCCCCGATGATGATTCGCGCGACGTCGGCGCCAAGGGCCGCCAGGTAGAACGCGACGAGGAGTTCTCCCGCCCCCGCGGCCCGCAGCCGCGCTCCGTCAGCCTGCAGCCAGGCAAGGGCGACGAGCGCCGGCGCGAGGCGGAGCGTCATCGCCGCCAGCGGAACGGCCGCCCGGCCCGCTGCCGTGCCGGCCGGTCGGAGGCTCGCAGCCCAGGCCGCAACGCTGCCGAAGAGGCAGGTGGCCGCGGCAAACCCGATGGCCTGCCGGCGGTCGGGCGTGTCGGGGCCGAGCAGCCAGGCGACAGTGGCGGCGAGGGCGATGGCCGCGACGGTGACCGCGAGCCCGCCCCGCGATGTGCCCGGCGACGAGTCGTTCATTCGCGGCGAGCCCTGCGGCGGTTGCCGAGTTGCACGAGCCATGCGAGTGCCGTCCCGAGCCCGACGGCGAAGCCCAGCGGGCCGACGAACCGCGTGCCGAGCCGGGCGTCGAGCCAGGAGCCTGCGACGCCCGGGAGGAACATCGTCAGCCCGATCGCCATGATGCGCGATACCCATGCCATCGCTTCGCCGATCGGGGATGGGTGCGGGGCGCGTGGCATCGGAGTAGGATACCTGCGGTCGTCCTGTAACAGAACGCCGGGAGAGAAACGTGTCGAGGCGGAAGCATCGTCGTCGGCGGCGGCTGCCGGCGGCCCCTGGAGCGGCCCTCGTCGCCGCCCCCGAGCGGTCCGACGCGGGCCAGCCCACGGTCCTGCGGGTCACCGCGTGCGACGGCACCACCGTCCACGAGTCGATGGTGCTTTCCCCGCAGGATCTCACGGTGGCCCGCGAGAAGTGGCCCGTCGTGTGGCTCGACGTCGACGGCTTCGAAGACCTCGAGGCCATCCGGTCGATCGGCCGGATCTTCGAGATCGGCGACCTCGCCCTCGAGGACGCGATCACGCCCGACGAGCGGCCCAAGGTGGAGGTGTTTGGCCACCAGCTCCTGATGGCCGTGCGGATGGCCCGGCTCGAGGGCACGTCGATCGTCACCGATCCGATGGCGATCTTCCTCGGCGACCGCTACGTGATCACGTTTCACGACCGCACGGTGCCCGACGGATTCGCCGGGGTCCGCGACCGGATCCGCCACGGCCGCACCCGCCTCGGCCAGGGGCACCAGGGGGCCGACCACCTCTGCGCCCTGCTCCTCGATGCCGTGATCGACGGCTATTTCCCGGTGCTCGAGAGCTTCGGCGACCGGCTCGAGGAGATCGAGGACGCCGCGATCGAAAACCCCTCGCGCGAGCTCCTCGGCCAGATCCATGACGTGCGCAACGACCTGATGACGCTGCGGCGGGCCCTCTGGCCGACCCGCGACGTGCTCCACGCGCTCGGCCGGGAGTCGACCGCGTTCGTGGGCGACCACGCCCGCCAGCACTTCCGCGACACCTACGACCACACGATGGAACTGCTCGACATCACCGAGGGCTACCGCGAGATCGGCAGCGACCTCCGCGACATCTACCTCGCGAGCGTGAGCAACCGCATGAACGACATCATGAGGGTGCTCACGGTGATCGCCACGATCTTCATGCCGCTGACGTTCATCACGGGCTGGTACGGGATGAACTTCGATACGGCGTCGCCCTGGAACATGCCGCTGCTCACCCACCGCTACGGCTCGCTCGTGGCGGCGGCGATCATGGTGGCGGCGGTCGTGGGCATGCTCGTATTCTTCTGGCGCCGCGGCTGGCTCAAACGCTGGCGGTAAAAAACCGCTTCGCCCCGCTTACCAAGCCCCCATCCGCTTGCGCCAGCCCCTCTCACCAGGCCCCCATACGCTTGCGAAAGCCCCTCGGCGCGTGAGAGATCAACGGAGGTCGCCCCGCTTACCAAGCCTCCATCCGCTTGCGCCAGCCCCTCGGCGCGTGAGAGATAAAACTGGGGAACTAGGATTCGAACCTAGACTAACTGGTTCAGAGCCAGTCGTGCTACCGTTACACCATTCCCCAAAATCGGGGCCCAGAGGCCGATTTTGACGCGTGCTGCCGCTTGCGGCAGTGGTGCCCGCAGCCGGCCATCTCGCCCTTGGAGACTACCCGCTGGGTGCCGGCCCGGCAATCGTGGTCGCCGACGCTGCGGGTCGCGCCCGACGCCGCAATCTGCGGCGGCGCGCGGGTCCCGCCGCGGGCCCGGCAGAGTCTGCCCAGAGTTCCGGTTCCGAATGCCGCTGCATGCGTGCAAGGTGTCGGCCATGCGGGCCGATACCGCAGCATACGGAGCGGACGAAGAAGCGAGAGCCAGGAGAGTCAGGAGCACAGCAATGAGTTTTTTTCAGTGGGTGCGTGAGGGAGTTCGGCAGGCAGTCGTGCTGGGGCTGGCGGACGCCATGGACGACGTGGGCGCCCGGGGCCGCGACGAGGACCTCGGCCCCGCGCTCGCCCAGACGCTCCGCGAGCGGCTGAGCGTGTCGCCCGCCGAGCCCGCGAAGTCGACCGTCGTGGAGTCCCCCGCCCTGACCGGCGGCCAACGGCGGCGGCTCGGCCGCTCGCTCGACGGGACCCGCCCGCTCGATGCGGCCCGCGACCCGCTGCGGAAGGCGGCGTGAGTTCGTGACAGGCTGAAGCCTGTCCTACAAGACCGCGCCAGGCCGGGAGGGCCGGGTAAGCACCAGCCGACGGAGGTCGGCCAAGCGACGGTCGGCAGGATGCCGAGCCGTCGCGTGAAGACAGCCGTGACCGCCTGAAGCCTGTCCTACGTGGTGGGGCCGAGTTCGGAGTCGCTCGGCGGCGGTGCGAACTGGATCTGCGGCAGCATCGTCACGGCGCGGCGGAGTTCGCGCTCCCAGCTGGAGCGGATCTCGAGCAGGTCGGGATCGGCCGTCGTCAGCCGCCGGTAGCGGCGGACGGCCAGGTCGTCATTGGCGTACACGAGCAGGTCGATCGGCGGTCCGACGGCCACGTTCGACCGCATCGTCGAGTCGAGCGAGATCACGGCGTATTTCACCGCCTGCTCGAGCGTCGTCTCGCCGTAGCGGATGCCGCGGTCGAGGATCGGCCGGCCATACTTGCTCTCGCCGATCTGCAGGAAGGGCGACGACCGCGTGCAGCGGAGCGGATTCCCCTGCGCGTAGATCATGTAGAGTTGCGGCTCCTCGCCGCGGATCTGGCCGCCCACGAGCAGGTTCACCGCGAAGCTGATGTGGTCGCGCTCCATGTATTCGCGGTCGAGGGCGGCCACCTCGCGCACCTGGGCGCCGACGCAGCGGGCGGCGTCGTAAAACGTGGCGGCCCGGGCGAGCCCCTCGCCGGCGTGAAACTCCTGCTCGAGCCGCGTCATGATCGACTGCGTGAGCGACAGGCTGCCACTCGAGAGGATCGTGAACATCCGCTCTCCGTGGGTCACGAACGTGTGCATCTTCCGGCACACGTCGACCTGGTCGATCCCCGAGTTGGTGCGGGAATCGGAGGCCATCACGAGGCCCTCGTGGGTCCGGATGCCGACGCAGTAAGTCATGGAAGTTCCCGAAAAAGTGGGATCGGCGCGCCACTTGCAGTACAACGACAGCCGAGAGCCGCAGACTAGCGATTGCGGTTCTTTCGTCAAGGAAAAGGCGGTTTTTCAAGTCGGCCGCAGATTCACGGTGCCGTCCGTTGCGGCACCACCTGCCCGGTTTCCGCGCACTCCTTGGCACGCGGCATGCGCACGAGGCGGCGATGGCGATCACGGTGCAGGGCTCGACGACGGCTGAGCGGACCGACGGGAATTCCGCCGCCGCCGCGACGCTGCTCGGCGACTACGAGCTGGGCGCCGCCTACGACGAGATGCTCGCGGCCGACGGCCGGCCGCGGCCCCACTACGGCCCGCTCCACGGCCGCCTGCGGGCGACGAGCCCCGACGATTTCCGCCGCCGCAAGGCGATGACCGACCTCTCGATGCGGCAGGACGGCGTGGGGTTCACGGTGTATCGCGCCGAGGAGGGGATCGAGCGGGTGTGGCCGATGGACCCGGTGCCCCGGATCATCCCGGCCGCGGAGTGGCGGCACGTGGAGGCGGGGCTCGTGCAGCGGATCAATGCGCTCAACCTCTTTCTCTGGGACGTCTACCACGAGCAGCACATACTCCGCGACGGCGTCGTGCCGGCCCGGCTCGTGCTCCAGGGGAGTTATTTCCGGCGCGAGTTCGTGGGCGTGAACGTGCCGCGGCGGATCTACATCCATATCTGCGGCAGCGACCTGATCCGGGCCGCCGACGGCGAGTATCTCGTGCTCGAGGACAACGCCCGCACCCCCTCCGGCGTGAGCTACATGCTCCAGAACCGGCAGGTGCTCAAGCGGGTGTTTCCCGCGCTGTTCAACGACTACGACGTCCTGCCCAACGACGACTATCCCGCGGCCCTCCTCGACGTGCTCCAGTTCATCGCCCCGGAGTCGGCCGCCCAGCCCACGGC
>JBJSZP010000185.1:0-3662 GCA_046090365.1 Planctomycetia bacterium | reverse complement strand
GCGCTCGCGGAGCTCTCGCTGCGGCCCGACAGCATCGTGTGGGACGTGGGCGCCGGCAGCGGGTCGGTGGGCCTCGAGGCGGCGCGGATCGCTGCGGCGGGCACGGTGCACGCGATCGAGATGGATCCCGACGACCACCGGCTGATCGAGGCCAACGCCGCCCGGCTCGGCGTGCCAAACCTGCGGGCCGTGCTCGGCAAGGCTCCCGAGGCCTGGAAGGATCTCCCCGATCCCGACGCGATCTACGTCGGCGGCAGCGGCCGCGACGTGCAGATGCTCGTTGCAGAGGCGTGGAAGCGGCTCAAGGCCGGCGGTCGGCTCGTGACGGCCTGCAACAGCATCGAAAACCTCGCCGCGGTGCACGCCCTCCTCAGGGCCCGGTCGACCGACGCCGCCTACTGGATGGTGAACATCGCCCGCGGCGTGGAGCAGCTCGACCGGATCCGGTTCGAGGCCATCAATCCCAGCTTCCTCATCGCGGCCACGAAGCCGGCGCGACCGTGACGCAGCTCCCCGAACCGCTCGACGTGATCGCCGTCGGCGCCCATCCCGACGACGTCGAGATCGGCTGCGGCGGCACGCTCGCGCTCCTGGCGGCGCAGGGCCGGCGGGTGGGGATCGTCGACCTCACCGATGGCGAGCCGACGCCGCGGTCGAGCGGCCCCGACGAGCGGCTCGCCGAGGCGGCCGCGGCGGCGAAGGTGCTCGGCGTGGTGCACCGCGAGACGCTCGCCTTCCCCAACCGGCGGCTGTTTGACTCGTTCGACGCCCGCGTCGCCCTGGCCACGATCTTCCGCCGCTGGCGGCCGCGGATCGTGCTGGGCCTCGGAAACAAGACGCCGCTGGCGTCGCCCGACCACGCCCAGGCGGTGGCGATCACCGAGGCGGGGGTCTTCTACTCGCGGCTCACGAAGTGGGATCCGGCCTTCGGCGACCTGCCGGTGCACACGGTGCCCCACTTCCTCACCTACTTTTTGTTTGCGGGGATTCCCTCCGTGCCGCACGGCCACTGGCCGCTGGTCGTCGACATCGCCGACCACCTCGACACGAAGCTCGAGGCGATCGGCTGCTACAAGTCGCAGTTCCCGCCGGAGAAGGCGCACGTGTTTCCGCGGGTGCGGGCGATGGCCGAGACGGCGGGGATGATGGCCGGCTGCGCCGCCGGCGAAGTGCTCGCCTCGAGCCGGATGCCGTGCACGGGCGACCTCGTGGGGCTGCTCATCCCGGAGCGGTCGGGCGCACGGCCCTGACATCGCCCCGCCTTGCCTGGAGCATCTCACATAATGGACGAGTCGCAGGAGTTCGACGCCGTGATCGTCGGGGCCGGCATCGCCGGGCTCTTGGCGGCGGAGCACCTCGCCGCGGCCGGGCACCGCGTGGTCGTGCTCGACAAGGGCCGCGGCATCGGCGGCCGGATGGCGACGCGGCGGCTCGGCGACGCCGTGCTCGACCACGGGGCCCAGTTTTTCACGGTGCGCGGGAGGGCGTTTGGCAACGCCGTCTCGGCCGCGCACGAGAAACGGGCGGTCGTCCCATGGTGCAGCGGCTTCGCGCAGGCCGAGGCCGTGGCAGCGCCGGCCGTCGCGGCCGACGACGGCCACACCCGCTGGCGCGGGGCCGGCGGCATGACCGACCTCCCCAAATTCCTGGCCGGCCGGCTCATCGACCTGGGCGCCGCCGTGAAGACGGCCGCGCGGGTCACGGCGATCGCGATCGAGAGCGGGCGCGTGCGGATCGAGATCGAGAGCGCCGCGCCGACCCAAGTGATCCAGCCAATCACGGCCCGGGGCTGCGTCGTGACCACGCCCGTGCCGCAGGCGCTCGACCTGTTCGCCGCGGGCGGCCTCGCGCCGACGCCCGCCGGCGGGATCGACGCCGAGGCCCACCGGCTCCTGGCGACGGTCGCCTACGACCCGTGCTTCGCGCTCATGCTCGTGCTCGACGGGCCCGGCCGCGTGCCGCCGCCGGGCGGCATCCAGTTTGCCTCCGGGCCGATCACGTGGATCGCCGACAACATGCAGAAGGGCATCTCGCCGCGGCCGGCCCTCACGATCCACGCGTCGGGCGCGTTCAGCCGCGAGCGGTTCGACGCCCCGCCCGACGACGTGGCCCGAGAGCTCCGCAGCCTCGCCGCCCCGTGGATCGGCGACGCGGCGGTGGTCGAGCAGTCGCTGCAACGCTGGAAGTTCGCCACGCCGACCACGATCCTCGAGGTGCCGCTGGTGGCCGCGACCACGACCCCGCCAATCGTGTGCTGCGGCGACGCCTTCGCCGGCCCGAAGGTGGAGGGGGCGGCATCGAGCGGCATGGCGGCCGGCCGCTGGCTCGACCGGATCCTCCGCGGCGCCTGAGCCCGGCCATCCGGCCCTTGCACAGAGGCCCGCAGGTCGCGGAAGATACCGTTCCGTTTGAAACTCATTCCCGTCAGGAGTTTTCCGTCATGGCGACCGTCACCGCCCAGAGCCTGCTGCCCGAAGTGGAAAAGTTTCTCTCCCAGGGCCCGCTCGCGAGCGTGGTCGGCGGCAAGGACGTGGCGGGCTCGACCGGTGAGACGATGAACACGCTCGACCCCGGCACGGGCGAGCCGCTCGCCGCGTTTCACGTGCTCTCCGCGGCCGACGTCGACCGGGCCGTGAAGGCGGCCACGGAAGCGTTCAAGAAGTCGGGCTGGGCCACGCTGCCGCCGAACGAGCGCGGCGTGCTCATCCAGCGGCTCGCCGACACGATCCAGAAGCACAAGCCGATCATCGCGCAGCTCGAGGCCCTCGACGCCGGCAAGCTCCTCGCCCACGCCGAGGGGGACGTGCAGAACTGCATCGACACGCTCCGCTACTTCAGCGACATGGCGATGCACGTGCAGCGGCGCAACGCCCTCGCCGTGGCCGGCCACGAGGCCTGGACGATCCGCCATCCGTGGGGCGCCTGCGGCTTCATCTTCCCCTGGAATTTTCCCTTCCTGCTCGTCGGCTGGGGCATCTCCCCCGCGCTCGCCGCAGGCAACACCGTCGTGATCAAGCCGGCCGAAGACACGCCGCTCTCCGCGCTCTACCTCGCGCGGATCGCCCGCGAGGCGGGCCTCCCCGACGGCGTGATCAACGTCGTCTGTGGGACGGGGGCCGGGGCGGGCGCCGCCCTCTCGGCCCATCCGGGCATCCGCCGGATGAGCTTCACGGGCTCGCCCGAGGTGGGCCGGCTCGTGGGCGAGGCCTGCGGCCGCAACCTCGTGCCGGTGAAGCTCGAGCTCGGCGGCAAGGGAGCGGCGGTGGTGTTTGACGACGTCGACGTGCCGCAGACGGCGCAGAAGCTCGTCAACGCGATCACCTTCCACTCCGGCCAGGTGTGCTGCGACGCCACCCGCTGGCTCGTGCACCGCTCGATCGCCAAGCAGTTCACCGACGAGTGCGTGAAGCGGCTCCAGACGGTGAAGGTGGGCTACCAGCTCGCCGGCGGCACCACGATGGGGCCGGTCGTCAACGCCAAGCAGCGGGCCCGGATCCTCTCCTACCTCGAGAAGGGGCAGGCGCAGGGCGCCGAGGCGGTGCTGCCCGGCGGCCCGGCCCAGGTGCCGGGGCAGGACGGCTTCTACGTGAAGCCCGCGCTCCTCGCCGGGAAGCTCGACAACGTCGCGGCCCGCGAGGAGATCTTCGGCCCCGTCGCCTTCA